>JAQGHZ010000177.1 GCA_028291485.1 Rubritepida sp.
CGGCTGGAGCGCTTCACCGTGCTGCCGAACGATCTCGGCGAGGTGGAGGCGCAGGTGCGCGCCCATGCGCGGCGGAACACGGTCGACGCCTGACGGCGCCGGCTCCCGGCCCTGGACCATGATGCGTTCGCCTTCGCTCACGCATCATGGTCCGGGCCTTTATTCCAACGCGTGATTCAGACCTTCGGCACCTTCGTGCCTTCGGTCATCACGCTTTAGCCCGCGCGCTTCGCCCGCTCGGCGATGGCACGCGCCCGCACCAGCAGCGCCTCCGCGCGCTGGACGATCGGGATGTCGATCATCTTGCCGTCCAGCGACCAGGAGCCGCGCCCGGAGGCGGCCGCCTCCTTGTCCAGCGTGACGATCTTCTCCGCCTTCGCCACCGCTTCCGGCGAGGGGCTGAAGCCGGCATTCAGCACGGGCACCTGCGCCGGATGGATCGCCGAGGCGCCGACGAAGCCGTAGGAAGCCGAGAGCCGCACGATGCGCTCGTACTCCACCAGATCCGAATAATCGGCGACGGTGCCGATCGTGCCCATCGGCATCAGCCCATGCGTGCGCGCGGCCTGCAGCACCTGCTGCTTGGGCATCAGCAGGGTTTCCGCCGTCGGCTCGCCGCCCATCTCGGTCGCGTAGTCCTCGGCGCCGAGCGACAGGCCGAGGTTGCGCGGCGTGGCGCGCGCGATCTCCTGCGCCTGCGCGAGCGGTCCGGGCGCCTCGATCAGCACCATGAAACGGATCGTCCGGTCGGGGATGCCGCGCTGCGCCTCCAGCCGCGAGACCAGCTCGTCCAGCAGGCGCAGGTGGTCGGGCCCCTCGGCCTTGGTGATCATGAGGCCGTCGACGCCGGGCAGCACGGCCGCCTCCAGGTCGCGCACCGCAAGCTCCAGCGGCTGGTTGATGCGCACCAGGATGTCAGAGACGCCCTCCCTGCGGATGCGCTCCACGGCGGCGGGCAACGCCTTGCGCGCATCGGCCTTGTCGGCCGGCGCGATGCTGTCCTCCAGGTCGAGCTGGATGACGTCGGCGCCGCGGGAGGAGGCCTTGGCCAGGAAGCGCTCGACATTCACCGGCACGAAGAGGCCGGAGCGCCAGACGGGATGGGAGGAGAGGGTCATCATAAGGTCCTTGCGAGTCCTGGGGCCATGCTGGCCCCGATCCGGGACGGCGCGAAGCCGCCCCGGCGGCGGACGATCCCGTGAGGAAGGGAAGCGGGCCGGATGGGCCGGAGCCCGAGGCCGGTCAGTCGGTGATTGCCTGATAGACCAGCGCGTTGATCACCCGGCGGTTGTACTGCCGCAGCAGCCCGGGCGTCGCGGCCATGAACACCACCGCCAGCTGCTCGTGCGGATCGACCCACATCGCGGTGCCATAGGCGCCGTTCCAGCTGAACATGCCGGGATTGCCGAGCAGGGCGCTGCCGCCCTCGCGCCGCACGGCGACGGTGAGGCCGAAGCCCCAGTTCACCATATTGCCCTCGGTGTTGGTGAGGTCGTTGCGGATGCCGGGGAACATGTGGTCGCGCGTCATCTCGGCCACGCTGGCGCGGGAGAGGACGCGCTGGCCGTCCAGCGTGCCGCCGTTCAGCAGCATCTGGGCGAAGCGGAGGTAGTCGCCCGCCGTGGAGACGGCACAGCCACCGCCGCAGTCGAAGCGCGGCGCCGTCAGGCCCATCTCCACGGATTGCGGCTGCCGCGTGACGGGATCGACGGGCAAGGGCGAGGCGTAGCGGGGGCGCTGCGCCTCGGAGACCACGAAGCCGGTGTCCGGCATGCGGAGCGGCTGGAAGATCCGCTGCTGCATCGCCTCGCCCAGGCGCTGCTCGGTCAGCTGCTCCACCACCGCGCCCAGCACGTCGATCGAGAGGCCGTAGTTCCAGACCGCGCCCGGCTGGTGCAGCAGCGGCAGGGTGGCAAGCTTCGCGATGAGGCCGTTCGTGTCGTACTCGCGCGAGGCAGAGCTGGAAGAGGCCGGATACAGGCGATGCAGCGCCGTCGTGCCGCGTCCGCCATAGGTGATGCCCGAGGTGTGGCGCGCGAGGTCGATCAGCGTGATCGGCCGGGCGGCCGGCACGGTGTTCTCCGGATTGCCGTCCACCGCGACGCGGCGGTCCCCGAGCGCGGGGAAGAAGCGCGTGATCGGGTCGCCGATGGACAGGCGCCCTTCCTCCAGCAGCGTGAGCAGCGTCACGCCCGTCAGCGGCTTCGTCATGCTGGCGATGGGGAAGATGGCGTCGAGCGGCATGGGCCGCGTGCGTGCGCCGTCGAGGCTGCCGAAGGCCTCGTAATAGGCGAGCTGGCCGCGCCGCGCGATGGCGATGACTGCGCCGGGCAGCTGCCCGCGTGCGATGTCGGCCTCCATCGTGGTGCGGATCCGGTTCAGCCGCTCGGCCGAGAAGCCCAGGGTTTCCGGCGCGGCCCGAGGGAGAGGCAATGGATCGGCAGCACGGGCTGGCGGCACGGCAGGCAGGGCAAGCAGGGCCAATGCGGCCAACAGCAGCTTCTTCATGGACCGGTCGCTCCCAAATGGGCCTGCTTTCGCGCCGGCCTCGACCGGCAGCTTAGCCATCCTGGGCCCAGGTTCAATGCGGGCGATGGACGGGTCGCGACGATCTAGCCAAAGGAATCCACATGGTGCTGCACGCGACGGAGGAGCTGGTCGAGGAGCGGGGACACTTCGACCGTTTTTCTATTCACAGGTCCCCAATGCCGCCGGTTCCAACGCAAGGCGACACCCACATACTGGACCGCGAAGGCCGGACAGGTCTTCATCAGGTGCTGGAACGCAGCGCCGGACCCGGCTCCCACGTCCGATGAGGAGCCACGGCGGTTTCCCTGCGAGAAGACGGCCTGAAGATCGGTCTTGCCCCTGTAGTCCTGGACCAGCTTCCGCAGGAGGGGGTGAGCTCCGATGGAGTCGTAGCTCACCTGGAAGAGACCAGCCTCCGCATTGGAGGCGCTCGGGGGGTGCATTCCATCCTTGTTGGCGTCCGTATCGAGGCCGGCGCCCGACCACCCCGAGCTCTCGCGCATGCCCAGCCCACACATGAGGACGAAGAGATGCCGGAGCGTGTCCGGGCCACTCGCGGCATTCGACATGCTGTTCTGGACGAACAGCGTTCGGCACCACGTCAGGGCATCCCTCGCGGGATTGCCGGTATCGGCCATGGCCATGATGTGCGCGACCGGATCGCCTCTATGCAGCTTTCGGTAGACCATCGCGAAGGCGACGGCCATTCCCATGATGTAGCCAACGGGCGCTCTCCCCCGTCTCGACCATGCGTGACGAACCAGTGGCGAGGTCCGCGCCATGTTCATGATGATCTGTTCTGGGAGCGCCCTTTCCATCGACCTATCCTCAAGGTTTTCTTGATTTTTTTGGGATGGATACTGAGGATAAATCCGGCACGGCAGCATAAGTTAGTGTAGGATCGGAAATATTTTCCCTGGCATGCATATTCTCGAGGCAGGCAGCAGCGGCCGCTCCGCCAGCTGCCGATTTCAGACCGACGGAACGCGCGCTTGACCTGCCGCTCCGCGGCGCCGCACCGTTTCCGAAAGATGGGGGAAACGGGATGACATCACCACGCGTCGGCCTGGCGCGCCGGGCGCTGCTCGCGCTGCCGGCCCTGATCGCCGCGCCCGCGCGCGCGCAGACCTGGCCCAACCGTCCGCTGCGCATCGTCGTGCCCTTCGGCCCGGGCGGGCCGACCGACGTGGTGGCGCGCATCCTCGCCAACGGCCTCTCGCCCGCGCTCGGCCAGCCTGTGGTGATCGAGAACCGCGGCGGCGCCGGCGGCAATATCGGCACGGTGCTGGCCGCGCGCGCGGCGCCGGACGGCTACACGCTGCTCGTGCCCTCCAGCGGCTTCGTCGTGAATGCGAGCCTGTTCCGCAATCCCGGCTACGACCCGATCCGCGACTTCGCCCCGATCACCGAGCTCGCCGCCTCGCCCGACGTGTTCCTCGCCGGCGCGGCCTCGCCGATCCGCAGCCTGGACGAGCTGATCGCGCGCGCCCGGGCCACGCCGGGTGGCATGCACTTCGCCAATCCCGGCTCGGGCTCCACGCCGCATCTGGCGGGCGAGCGCCTCGCCATCCTCCGCGGCTTCGGGCTCGTGCAGGTGGCGCACAGCAGTGCCGCGCTCTGCGTGCAGGCGCTGCTCGCCGGCAACACGGAGATCGGTGCCACCGCGCTCGCCTCGTCCCACGCGCAGATCAAGGCCGGCACGCTGCGGGCCCTGGCACTGACCGGCCC
>JAQGHZ010000186.1 GCA_028291485.1 Rubritepida sp.
GGGACGAGCGCGGCCAGCGCGGCGCCGGCCTCCTCCTCCCAGCCGGCCGGCAGCGCCAGCGCGCGAGGCGGCGCGTCGGGGTCCGCGCCAATGCGGGTGCGCCGGAGCGCCACCCCTTCCCATAAGGTTCCGTCGAGACGTGCCATGCCCGTGAGCCTAACGAGGGGTTTCATCCAAGTGAAGCCGCATGATGTGGCCATAAGTGGAACTTACCACAACATCTTGTGGAAAACTCGCGCGCGCGCCGGCTTTTCCGCAGCGCCGTTCCGTGCGATGTTGGGCCATGTCCTACCTGCAGCTCCTCGCCACGAAGCTCACCGCCCGCAAGGTCGGTCGCGACGCCGTCGGCAACACCTATTACGAGAGCAAGCGGCCGGACCCGATCTACGGCCGGACGCGCCGCACGGTCTCGCTGGCCCATGGGTCGGACAGCTCCATCGTGCCGCCCGAGTGGCACGCCTGGCTGCACCACACGACCGATGCCCCGCTCGATGGCCCGAAGTATTCCTGGCAGAAGCCGCACCAGCCCAACCCCACCGGCACGCCGATGGCCTGGCGCCCGAAGGGCCACGACTATGCCGGCGGCCAGCGCCGCGTGACCGGCGGCGACTACGAGGCCTGGACGCCGGGCGGCTGAGGCGTCATCTCTCCGCCATGGCAGGGATGGGCTCATGAGGATTTTTCATACATGAAGGGCCGCAGCATCACGGAGGTCGCCACGGGCGCCATCGTCCTGGCCGCAGCGGGGATCTTCCTCGTCTATGCCGTCATGCATGGCGGCCGCACGCCGCAGGCCGGCGGCATCGCGCTGAACGCGGAGTTCGACCGCATCGACGGGCTGAGCGACGGCGCCGACGTGCGAATCGGTGGCGTGAAGGTGGGTTCCGTCACTGACCGGCGGATCGATCCCCGCACCTTCCAGGCCGTGGTGGCGATCCGCGTCCGCTCCGACATCCAGCTGCCGACCGACAGCTCGGCCGAGGTGACCTCCGAAGGGCTGCTGGGCGGCAAGTACATCTCCATCGTGCCCGGCGGCGGCGACCGCTTCCTGCGCGACGGCGACCGCATCACCGAGACCCAGGGTTCGGTGAGCCTGGAGAGCCTGCTCGGCCGCTTCATCTTCTCCGTGACGCAGATGAATGCGGCGAGCACGCCCCCCTCCGAGGGCGGTCATGCGACCCCGGCTCCCGCACCGACTCCGCCTCCCGCACCGACTCCGGCCCCGCGATGAGCGCCGCGCCCACCCTCTGGCCCGGGGCCGACGGCGAGCCCGTCTCCTGCCGGGAGAAGGTCAAGGTGCTGACGGAAAACCATGCCGAGGCCGAGCAGGTGCTGCGCGACGCCTTCGAGGACGCGATCCTCATGGGCGTGGACGAGGCCGCGATGCGCCGCATCCTCGCCGAGATGGTCGCCGGATTGCCGAGCCCGAAGCGCCGATGATCCGCGCGATCCTGCTGGCGGCGCTGCTGGCTTTCCCGGGCGTCGCGAGCGCGCAGGAATGGGTCCCGCGGCGTTTCGCCGAGATCCAGGCGCTGGACAAGGTGAACGCCCGGGTCCTGACCTTGCGCGCCACGCTCGGCGAGCCCGCGCGTTTCGGCACGCTGACCATCCTGGTCCGTGCCTGCCACGCGCGGCCGCCCGATGAGGTGCCCGACGCGGCGGCCTTCCTGGAGATCACCGACGAGCGCAGCCCGCCTGGCTCGGGCCCGGTCTTCCGGGGCTGGATGTTCGCCGACGCGCCGGCGGTCAACATGTTCGAGCACCCGGTCTACGACCTGCGCATCCTCGCCTGTCGTTAAGGCTTGGCATCGGAACTTCTTGATTTCATGCGCAGTTTTTCGTAGGCTCAGCGAGCCAAGGGCCGCGTTGCGCCCGAGGGCCGGGGATTTGTCCGAAACCTTCCGGCCTTCGAAAGTAAGATGGTAAGATCGTAAGTGGTAAGGCCGCCCAAGAGGGGCGTCAGTCGTCCACCACGACGTTCGCCGCCCGCACCACCTCGCTCCAGCGCCGCATGTCCGCGCGCCACATGGCGTCGAACTCGGCCGGGCCGGCGGGCGACGGAAAGCCGCCGATGGCGCGGATGCGCCGGTCGCCCTCCGGCGAGCGGACGATGTCCTGCACGGCCGCCGAGATCTGGGCCACTGTCGCCGGGCTCATGTTCGCCGGACCGAAGACGCCGACCCAGCTCGTCACGATGAAGTCGGGAATCCCGGCCTCGGCCATGGTCGGCACGTCCGGCAGGGTGGGCACGCGCTCCGGCGAGGTGACGGCCAGCGCCCGCAGCTGCCCGGCCTGGATGCCGCCGAAGACATTGGGCAGGTTGTCGATGAGCACCTGCACGCGCCCGGCCAGAAGGTCCACCTGCGCCTGTGGACTGCCGCGATAGGGCACATGCGTCATGTCGAGCCCGGTGCGAAGCCGGAAGAGCTCGCCCGCCAGATGGATCGAGGTGCCGGTGCCCGAGGAGCCGAAATTGATCCCGCCCGGGCGCCGGGCCCAGGCGACGAACTCCTGCACCGTGCGCGGCGGGATGTCGGCCGCGACGGTCATGGCGTTGGGGAATTCCGAAATGCGGGCGATGGCGGTGAAGTCGCGCCCGGCGTCGAAGGGCAGGTTGCGGCGCACGGCCGGCGTCACGCCATGCGTGCCCGCGCCGCCGATGAGGATCACCGAGCCGTCCGGCGCGGCCTTGGCCACGTAGTCGGAGGCGATGGAGCCGCCGGCCCCCGCGCGGTTCTCGACCACGGCGTTGACGCCGAGCCGCTCGCGCAGGCCCTCGGCGATGATGCGGCCCGTCACGTCGAAGCTGCCGCTGGTGTAGCCCACCTGGACGCGCAATGGGCGCGAGGTGTCCACCTGGGCCGCGGCGGGAAGCGCGAGCGCGGCTGCCAGCAGTGTTGTGGCGAATGCGAGTTTCATGCGGATGGCCCCCAGCCTCCGGCGCCGGCGGTGCCCATCAGCAGCCGGTCGCCCGTGTTCAGAACCGTGGTGAGCTTGGATCGCACCTTCTCCCGCTGGCCATCGCTTCGGATGATCCAGGCTTCCGCCGGCTGGCC
>JAQGHZ010000195.1 GCA_028291485.1 Rubritepida sp.
TGGCGCGTCTCCGAGGCGGAATTCTCCGCGAGCGCCGCGCACTGGGACAACGAGGACTATGTGCCGGTGGTGATCCTGTCCTATCGCCACCGCTTCGTCCTCTCTCCAGGCGACCCGGCGCATGAAGAGATCGAGACGGCGCTGGCCAAGCTGCCGCCCATCATGGTGCCGAGCATCGATCTGCATGGCGGCTCGGACGGCGTGAATCCGCCGCCGCCCAAGGCTTCCAGCCGCTTCACGGGCCGCTTCGAGCGCCGGATCCTGCCGGGCATCGGCCACAACCCGCCGCAGGAAGCGCCGGATGACTTCGCCCGCGCCCTCAAGGACCTGGTCACCGCCTGAGCATGCGCCAGCCGCATGACGCGCGCGGCGTTGCGCGCGCGGGACAAACCTCGAACCGGATGGCACCCTGATCCCATCTCCAGGGAGCCAGACGCATGACTGAACCCAAGACCCTCCTGCAGCTTGCCGGCGCCAGCCTCGCCCCGCCGCGCCTGGTCGATGCCGCGCTGGTGGTCATCGACGCGCAGGGCGAATACCGCGACGGCCGCCTGCCGCTGGAGGGTATCGACCCCGCGCTCGGCGTCCTGGCCGGCCTGCTGGCCCGCGCCCGGGCCGCCGGTGCCTTGGTGATTCATGTCGCCCATAAGGGCCGCGCGGGCGGGCTCTTCGACCGGGACGCGGCGGGCGGCGCGATCCTCCCCGCCGCGGCGCCGCTCGATGGCGAGGCGGTGGTGGAAAAGCCGCTGCCCAACGCCTTCGCGCAGACCGACCTCGCGGAGAAGCTCGCCGGCCGGAAAGAGCTCGTGATCGTCGGCTTCCAGACGCATATGTGTGTCAGCTCGACGGCCCGCGCCGCGCTCGACCTCGGCTACCGCGTCACCATCGCGGCCGATGCCTGCGCCACCCGCGCGCTGCCCGATCCCGTAAGCGGGGCCGCCATCAGCGGAGCGGAGATCCATCGCCATGCCTTGGCCGAACTCGCCGACCGCTTCGCGATCGTGGTCCCCGCCAACGCCTTGGCCTGAAACGGAAAGGGGCGCCCAGGTATCCCTGGGCGCCCCCTTCATCGAGACCGGAGCCGGCGGTTCAGGCGGTCTGGCCGCTCGTCAGGCCGCCCTTGTCCATCAGGCTCTCGACCACGCTCCAGTCGACGAGCTTGTTGAGGAAGTTGTCCAGGTAGTTCGGGCGGACGTTGCGGAAGTCGAGGTAATAGGCGTGCTCCCACACGTCGGCGCCGAGGATGGGCTTGCCCTCGCCGGTCGAGATCGGGTTCGCGCCGTTCGGGGTCTTCGTCACCTTCAGCTTGCCGGAGGCGTCGAGGATCAGCCAGGCCCAGCCCGAGCCGAACTGCGTCACGCCGGCGGCCTTGAAGGCCTCCTTGAAGGCGGCCAAGCCACCGAGGTCGCTGTCGATCTTGGCGGCGAGCTTGGCGGGCAGCTTGTCGCCTCCGCCCGTGGGGCTCATCACCTGCCAGAACAGCGTGTGATTCCAATGCTGGCCGGCCTGGTTCAGGACGGGGAGGCCGTCGGCACCGGCCTTGCCGGCCTCGGCCACGATGGTCTCCAGCGACTTGCCGGCGAGGCCCTTGCTCTCGATCAGCCCGTTCAGCGCCGTGACATAGGCCTGGTGGTGCTTGCCGTGATGCAGCTCCAGCGTCTCCTGGCACATGCCCTGGGCGGCGAGCGCGGCGGTGGCGTAGGGGAGGGGGGGAAGGCTGAAGGCCATGGCGTTTCTCCTGGTGAAGCGATGCTGCGCAGCTAAGCAGGGTCACAGGGTGCGTCAACCGCTTGCGGAGTGACGCTCTTGCGGCCATGCGGTTTCCCGTGCCCGAACTCTCCCCTTGCGGCTCCATCGCGCGCCGCCACGATCCGGACCGCTTCTTCTGCGCGCTCTTCGCCCCGGCGGAGAAGCGGGAGGCGCTGTTCACCCTGATCGCCTTCAACCACGAGTTGGCCCGCGCCCGGGAGGCGGCACGCCAGCCGATGCTCGCACTGATGCGCCTCACCTGGTGGCGCGAGGCGGTCGAGGAGGCGATGGAGGGCCGCCCCGCCCGCCAGCACGAAGTCGCCGCCCCGTTGCACGCCGCCCTCCGCGAGGGCGCGCTGGACGCCGAAGGGCTGATCGCCATGGCGGAGGCGCGCGAGGCGGAGACGGAGGAGGAGGGCATCCCCTCCGCCTCGGCGCTGCATGCCTATCTGCGCGGCACGGCCGGCGGTTTTACCGTGGTCGCGGGCCGGCTGCTGGGCGCCCCGCCGGAGCTGCTGCCCGCGCTTCAGCAGGCCGGGACGCTCTACGGCCTCGCGGGGCTGCTGCGGGCGGTGCCCGCGCTCGCCGCCCAGGGGCGCTGCCTGCTGCCCACGGATCTCGTGATGCCGGAGGCCGTCATCGCCGACCCGGACGTGGCCCGGCCGGTGATCCGAGAACTGGCCGCCGCCGCGCCGGAGGCGCCCAGCCTGCGCGGCCTGCCCCGCTCCGCTGTCGCGGCCGCCCTGCCGCTCACCCTGGCGCGGCGGGACCTCCGCCGTCTCGCCCGGGGCCAGGAGGTCCGCAGGGGCCTGGGCGATCGCCTGGCCGTCCTCATTGCGGCGCAAATGCCCACCCGCTAGCGAATTCATGCCATATTCGCAGGGCATCACCGAGACCCAGCACAGCGGGTGAATCATGTCGCGCTATCTCGTTTCCGGCGGCGCTGGCTATGTCGGCAGCCATGTGGTCCTGGCCCTGCTCGATGCAGGGCACGACGTGGTCGTGGTGGATGACCTCTCCACGGGCCATCGTGATGCCGTGCCCGGCGGCGCCACCTTCATCCAGGCCAATCTTTCCGAGCGGAAGCGTCTCGGCGAGGTCTTCGCGGCCTGGAAGTTCGACGCCGTCTTCCATCTCGCCGCCCTCTCCCTCGTCGGCGAGAGCATGAAGGAGCCGTTGCGCTACTGCCGCGACAACCTCTCCAACGGCACGAATCTCGCCGAGGCCGCGGTGCGCGCCGGCTGCCTGCGCCTGGTCTTCTCCTCGACCGCCGCCCTCTTCGGCGTGCCCAAGGTCACGCCCATCCCGGAGGACGCGCCGACCACGCCGGTGAATCCCTACGGCCTCTCCAAGCTGATGATGGAACAGGCTCTCGGCTGGGCCGAAAGCGCGCATGGCCTGCATTCGGCCTCGCTGCGCTATTTCAACGCCGCCGGCGCCGATCCGCTTGGCCGCGCCGGGGAGGACCACGAGCCGGAGACCCACCTCATCCCGCGCGCCATCCTGGCCACGCTGGGCCAGGCGCCGCCACTGCACGTCTTCGGCACGGATTACGACACGCCCGATGGCACCGCGATCCGCGATTATGTGCACGTGACCGACCTCGCCGCCGCTCATATCGCGGTGCTGCCTCGGCTCGAGCGGGGCTCGGTGCGCTACAACATCGGCAATGGCGCCGGGCACTCGGTGCGCCAGGTGATGGCCGCGATCGAGCGCGTCTCGGGCCGCGAGGTCCCCTACGAGAATGGCCCCCGCCGTGCCGGAGACCCGCCGTCGCTGGTGGCCTCCTCGGCGCTGATCCGCGCCGAGACGGGATGGACGCCGCGGCATGCCAACCTCGACGACATCGTGCGGACGGCCTGGAACTGGCACGTGGCGAACCCGCAGGGCTACGCGGCGCGCAAAGCCGCCTGAGGTTCGATGCGGGGGGACAGCGTCCCCCCCGCGAACCACCTTCACGCGGCAGCCGGCCTCACCAGCCAGGCGCGCGTCTGTTCGTCCGCACGGGCGGTGTAGGACAGGCCGCGGCGGGTGGCCCAGATGTTCTTCTGGATGTGCAGCGGGATGAGCGCGACGTCGTCCATCGCGGCGCCCACGGCCTCGCGGAGCAGCGCTTCGCGGCTGATGTCATCGGGCTCGGAGACGGCACGTTCGATGAGAGCGTCGAGGGATGGGCTGCTGTAGCGGCCGTAGTTGATCGTGCCGAAGCCCCGGTCCGGCGCGAAGCTGGCGGCGACGATGCGCAGCGCGAGCGAGGAATCGCCGCTGGCATTGCCGACGC
>JAQGHZ010000206.1 GCA_028291485.1 Rubritepida sp.
GGCGCCGTGCCGCATCCGGGCGCGCGGCCGACGGGCTGCCCCTTCCATCCGCGCTGCACCGAACAGCTGGGCGCATTGTGCTCCGAGCAGTCGCCGGCGCCGATCCCGCCCGGCCGTGCGGGCGCCAGCTGCTTCAAGGCCGATCGGGAAGAGGTGGTGGCGGCATGAACCTCCTCGAAGTCCAGGACCTGAAGAAGCACTATCCGATCCGCGCGGGGTTGCTGCGCCGCGAGGTCGGCCGGGTGCGCGCGGTGGACGGCGTCAGCTTCCACATCGCCCAGGGCGAGACGCTGGCGCTGGTGGGCGAGAGCGGCTGCGGCAAGACCACCGTCTCGCGCTGCATCCTGCGCGCGCTGACCGTGACGTCGGGCGCCATCCGCTTCGCCACCAGCGAGACCGAAACGGTGGATCTCGCCACGCTGCCGAAGCGCAAGGTCCGGCCGCTGCGACGGCACATCCAGATGATCTTCCAGGATCCTTATGCGTCGCTGAATCCGCGCATGATGGTGGGCGACATCATCGCCGAACCGCTGAAGGTGAACGGCGTCCCGGCCGCCGAGCGGCGGGACCGCGTGGCCGAGCTGCTGGAGCTGGTGCAGATGCCGCAAAGCGCGCGCACCCGCTTTCCGCACGCCTTCTCCGGCGGGCAGCGGCAGCGCGTCGGCATCGCGCGCGCCCTGGCCCTCAATCCGCGCCTCGTGGTGGCGGACGAGCCGGTCTCGGCCCTCGACGTCTCGGTGCAGGCGCAGATCATCAACCTGCTGCTCGACCTGCAGGACCGGCTCGGCCTGTCCATGCTCTTCGTCGCGCACGATCTCAGCGTCGTGCGTCATGTCAGCGACCGTGTGGCGGTCATGTATGTCGGCCGCATCGTCGAGGTGGCGCCGACCGACGCGCTCTACCGTGCGCCGCTCCACCCCTACACCGAGGCGCTGCTGGCCGCCGTGCCCGCGCCCGATCCGGAGCGCCGCGGCCGCCGCCGCGTGGCCCAGGGCGAGGTGGCCGATCCCGCCAACCCGCCACCCGGCTGCGCCTTCCATCCCCGTTGCCCCTATGCCGTCGACCGCTGCCGCGTGGAGCGGCCGGAGCTGACGCCGACGGGCTCGGGCCGTTTCGTAAGCTGCCATCGCGCCGCGGAGCTCGATCTCATCGGCGTGCGCTGAAACCAAGAACAAGAGGAGGAAACGCCATGCGTCGCAGGGAAATGGGGGCTCTGGCCCTGACCGGGATCGCCGGCGCGGCCGCCGCGCAGACCACCGGCAGCTTTCACGACTCCGGCCTGATCGGCACGCTCGAAGGCCCCACCCTCGTCACCGACGAGGCGCGCCGGCCCCGCCAGTTCAAGGAGGCGCCGATGCTGGCCGAGCAGGTCCGCGCCGGCCGCCTGCCGCCCGTCGAGCAGCGCCTGCCGCAGGACATAATGGTCATCCAGCCGCTGCGCAGCATCGGCAAGTATGGCGGCACCTGGCGCCGCGGCTTCATCGGCCCGGGTGACAGCGAGAACGGCAACCGCATCATGTCGGCCGACAAGCCGCTCTTCTTCGACGCGGCCGGCACGGAGCTCATGCCCTGCCTCGCCCGCGGCTACGAGGTGAGCGAGGACGGAAGGCGCACGACCCTCTTCCTGCGGCGCGGGCTGAAATGGTCCGACGGCTCGCCGCACACGGCCGATGACTGGCTGTTCTACTTCAACGACGTCTACAGCAACCGCGACCTCGTGCCCTCGCCGGCGCCGGAGCTCTCCGCCAACGGCAAGCCGGGGCGGATGGTGAAGGTGGACGACTACACCGTCGCCTTCGAGTTCGACGATCCGTACTTCCTCTTCCCGCAGCTGCTGGCCGGCGACACGCTGATCGGCGGCGGCAACACGCGGCTGCAGTCGCAGGGCCAGACCTACGGGATCTACGCGCCGGCGAACTACCTCAAGGGCCTCCTGCCCAAGAACACGCCCATGGAGGCGCTGACCGCGCAGGCGCGCGCGGCGGGCTTCGGCAATTGGGTGGAGCACTTCAAGTACAAGTCCGACTGGCGGCTGAACCGCGACCTGCCGACGCTCTCCGCCTGGAAGATGGTGCAGCCGATCAACACCCAGCTCTGGGTGCTGGAGCGCAATCCCTACTACTACGCCGTGGACACCGAGGGGCAGCAGCTTCCCTATATCGACCGCGTGCAGATGACGCTGGCCGAGAACCCTGAAGTCATCAACCTGCGCGCCATCGCCGGCGAGTACGACTACCAGGAGCGCTTCATCGACCTCGGCAAGCTGCCTGTCATCATCGAGAACCAGCAGCGCAGCCGCTACAAGGTGCATCTGGACCCGGGCTTTAACGGCGCGGATTCCGTGCTCTTCCCGACGATCACCTACACCGAGGACCGCGAGATCGGCGACCTCCTGCGCAAGGTGGAGTTTCGGCGCGCGCTGGCCCTCGGCATCGATCGCGATCAGCTCAACGAGGCCTTCTGGCTCGGGCTCGGCACGCCGGGTTCCGTGGTGCCGGATGACAGCCTGCCGGAGAATCCCGGTCCGGAATGGCGGCGGAAGTGGTCCACGCTCGACATCCCCCAGGCCAACCGGTTGCTCGACGGCATCGGACTGCAGCGCAAGGACCGCGAGGGCTTTCGCCTGCGCCGCGACAACGGGCAACGCCTGCGCATCGAGATCGCCGTGGGGCAGACCCTCTCGCCGACCTGGCCGCAGCAGGCGGAGATGATCGCGCAGCACTGGCGGCAGATCGGTATCGCGGCCGATGTGAAGGTCATGGAGCGCAGCCTCTGGTACACGCGCGCCTATACCGACCAGCACCAGATCGCCCTCTGGACCAACAACGGCACGGAGAGCCTCTACCTCTATCCGCGCTACACCCTACCGGTGGACCCGATCGGCGCCGTCATCAGCAATGTCTACTCGCACTGGTATGCGTCAAACGGGGTACGCGGCGAGGCGCCTTCGGACCCCGCACTGCTGCGCGCCTTCCAGCTCATGCGCGGCGCGACGGGCCAGCGCCAGGCGGAGCGCAACGAGACGGCGAAGGAGGTCTGGAAGATCGCCGTGGACCAGCAATGGGGCATCGGGCTCGTCGGCCTCTCGCCCGCCTTCATGGGCGTGCGCGTGGTGAGCGAGCGGCTGGAGAACGTGCCGGGGCGCACCGGCATCTCGCAGCACTGCCGGACGCCCTGGGGGGCGCATCCGGAGCAGTGGTACTTCAAATCATAGGTGCACCAGGGGGCAAAGCCCCATAGGCGCGAATCTAAGGGGTTGCTGCGACGCGGGCATGCATGATTCTGGGTTTTGATGCGAGTTGATCTGAGCCCTGAGTGCCATTGGCGATCGTTGATGGCGCGTATCTCATCTGTGGTGGATCTGGAGGCGACGGCGCGTGAGTTTGGTGCGCTGCGTCGGGCGCGCAAGCTGCGCTGTGCGGAGGATCTGCTGCATCTGGCTCTGCTACACGGCCCGGCTGGCCTGTCCTTGAAGGCGACGGCGCTGGCCGCCTGCGAGGCCGGTCTGGCGGAGCAGTTGAGCGACAAGGCGGTCCAGGGCCGGCTGCAACTGATGGGCGATTGGCTGGAGCACATTCTGCAGCGGCTTGTGGCGCAGTTGGCTCCCGCCGCGGTGGGGCGGCTGTCGCTGGTGGACGGCACGGTGGTTTCGGCGCCTGGCGCGAAAGGCGCGCAGTGGCGGGTGCATGCGCGCTACGATCCCGCCCTGGGCCGGTTCACCGATTTTCGGCTGACCTCGGTGCACACGGCCGAGGCAGTGGCGCAGACCCGCATCGGGCCCGGCCGTACGATGGTGCTCGATCGTGGCTACGGGCGGGTGCGCAACGTCGCCGACGTGCTCGCAGCAGGCAGCGACGTGATCACGCGCCTCGGCTGGCGCGCGATGGCTTTGCTCGATGCCTCAGGCCAGCGGATCGACCTGCTGTCCCTCCTTCCTGTGGGCCTCGAGGCCTGCGAGCATGAGGTGCATCTGGCCGGCATCGGGCGGCCCCTGCGACTGGTGCTGCAACGCCTGCCGCCGGAACGCGCCGTGGCCCAGCGCAAGCGCACCACGAGGCGGGCCGGCAAGCGCGGGCAGGCCTTGGACCCCAGGACCCTGGCCGCGGCGGAGTATCTCATCCTGCTCACCTCCTTGCCGACGGCGGATGCGTCGGTCGATCGGGTGATCGCCTTGTACCGCGCGCGATGGCAGGTGGAGTTAGGGTTCAAGCGGCTC
>JAQGHZ010000221.1 GCA_028291485.1 Rubritepida sp.
CGCCGACGAAGAAGAGGAAGGTCAGCCACACCCCCTCGCCCCAGGACGGCGCCCAGAGCGCGATGCCCCAGAGCCCCGGCAGGAAGAGCAGCCAGCTCCCGATCGGCCGGTCCGCGCGCATCAGCAGCGCATAGGGCCGCCAGGAGGCCGGCAGCCGCGCGACCCAGCCCGTCGCCCGGATGTCGGTGTAGCCAGCGCCAGGGGGCGCGATCGGCGGGTTCTCTTGCACGGCGGCATGCAGCACGGCACATCGGGCCATGTCCATCCCTCGCATCCATGCCGAAGGCCCGCTCTCCGAGGGCGTCGAGATCGCGCTGACGCCGGCCCAGGCGCACCATATCGGCCATGTGATGCGCCGCGCGCCGGGCGCCGAGCTGCGCGCCTTCAACGCCACCGAGGGCGAGTTCGCCGCGGAGCTGACCGCGCTGCGCAAGGATCGCGGCGCCATGCGGCTCGGCGCGCGGCTGCGCGCGCCCTCCCCCGAGCCGGAGCTGCGCGCCCTGGTCGCGGCGCTGAAGCGCGAGGCCATGGACTGGGCCGTGGAGAAGGCCACCGAGCTGGGCGCCACCCTCATCCAGCCCGTCCTCACCCGCCGCTGCGTGGCCGACCGCAGCAACACCCAGCGCCTGGCCGGCATCGCCCGTGCCGCCGCCGAGCAGTGCGAGCGGCTCTCCGTCCCCGTGGTCGGGGAGTCGCGCCCGTTGCACGCCGTGCTCGACGCCTGGGACGGTGCCCCCCTTCTCGTCGCGGCCGAGCGGCGCGACGCGCCCCCGATCCACACCTTTCTCAACGGCCTGCGCGCCCCCTGTGGCTTTCTGGTCGGCCCCGAGGGGGGCTTCGACCGGGCCGAGCTTGACGATCTGGCCCGGCGTCCCTTTGTTACGCTCGCCACGCTCGGGCCGCGCATCCTTCGCGCGGAGACGGCGCTGGTCGCGGGGCTCGGAGCGATCTCCTTCGCGCTCGACGTCCAAGGCTAAGTCTCCAGGAATAGAAAGCGACCATATGTCCAATCCCGGCCAGGCTGATCCGACGCCGATCACCTCCGCGCGTCAGCTTGCCGAGTGGTTCGCTTCCGGCTCCAAGCCGAAATCCGAATGGCGCATCGGCACCGAGCACGAGAAGATCGGCTTCCGCCGCACGGACTTTTCCCCGCCGGATTACGAGCACCAGGGTATCGGCGCGCTGCTCGAAGGGATCATGGCCAAGGGCTGGGAGCCCATCCGCGACGGCAACAACCTCATCGGCCTGACGCGCGACGGCTGTTCGGTCAGCCTGGAACCCGGCGGGCAGTTCGAGCTCTCCGGCGGCCCGGTCGAGGACCTGCACGCGACCCGGCTCGAGATCGCCTCCCACCTGCGCGACGTGCATGAGGTGGCGGGCCCGCTCGGCCTCGGCTTCGCCGGCATCGGCTTCAACCCGGTGGCCACGCGCGCGGACACGTCCTGGATGCCCAAGAGCCGCTACGGGATCATGAAGCGCTACATGCCGCTGAAGGGCGGCCTGGGCATCGACATGATGTTGCGCACGGCCACCGTGCAGGTGAACCTCGACTTCGGCGACGAGGCCGACATGGTCGAGAAGCTGCGCGTCTCGCTGGCGCTGCAGCCGTTGGCGACGGCGCTCTTCGCGAGCTCGCCGCTGCGCGAGGGCAAGCCCGCGGGCTACAAGTCGCTGCGCGGGCATGTGTGGTCGGATACCGACCCCGACCGCACGGGCATCCCCGGAATCGTCTTCGAGGAGGGCTTCGGCTTCGAGCGCTTCGCCGAATTCGCGCTGGACGTGCCGATGTACTTCGTCGCCCGCGAAGGCGCGCTGCACGACGTCGCCGGCCAGAGCTTCCGGCGGTTCATGGCCAAGGGCCTCGATGGGCTGGACGGCGTCGAGGCGACCATGGGCGACGTGGCCGACCACGTGACCACCCTCTTCACCGAGGTGCGGCTCAAGAAGTTCCTCGAGATGCGCGGCTCGGACGCCGGCAGCGCGCCCATGCTGCTGGCCGAGCCCGCCCTCTGGGTCGGGCTGATCTACGACGACGCGGCCCAGAAGGCCGCGCGCGCGCTGACGCAGGGCTGGACCGTCACGGAGATGCACGCGCTGCGCGCCGAGGCGCCGAAGCTGGCGCTGGACGCGACCATCGCCGGCCGGAAGCTGCGCGACGTGGCGCGCGACGTGCTGGCCATCGCCGAAGGCGGGCTGAAGGCGCGCGGCCTCGGCGAGGAGGCCTATCTCGCGCCGCTGCACGAGATCGTGGCGAGCGGGATGACCCAGGCCGACCGCATCCTGCAGCTCTACGAGGGCGCGTGGCAGGGCGATGCGCGGAAGGCCTTCGAGTTCATGGAGCTGTAGCCGGAAGCGCCATTCGGCCTTCGCCCCGCGGCATCGGGGCCGGCTGGCGATCCGCCCTGCCCTTCAGCGGTCGTCCGAGATCGTCAGCGCCACCAGCATCAGCACCATCGCCGGGCCCGTCTTCACCAGCGCGCCGAGCGGCTCGATCCAGAGGTCCGGCGCCAGGATGGCCGCCGCAGCCCAGTAGCCGAGCGAGACCACGATGCCCGCGGCCAACCCGACCCGCGAGGTCCGGCGGAAGGCGATGGTGATGCCGACGGCGATATCGCCGAGGCTCGTCAGGAAAGTGGCCCAGAAGGCGAGGCCCGGTGGGAAGCCATGCGTCGTCAGGATCGCCACCGCTGCGGAAAATGCCCAGCTCAGCGAGATGAGGCCCGAGGCGCACCAGAAGACGACGAGCGAGGCCAGGACCAGCGCCTTGACGAGGTAGAGCCGGGCAAACCAGCGCTCCTGCACCGTCGCCGCCAGATGCGACAGCGCCTCTTCCAGCGAGGCGGGTTCCAGCCCGGTCGCGGCGATCCAGGACTCCGGGTCGCCCTCGACGCCGCGGCGCATCTCGCGGAGCGCCGTGCCGCGGACGGGTGGACGCCAGCCCAGATGGGCGGACCCGTCGCCGGCCGCCGCCGCCAGCGTCATGAGCCAGCTCGGCAGGCGCAGCACGGGCCGCGGCCCGCCGAAGCGCCGCCGGAAACCCTCGACCACCCCGCCGACGGTCCCGGGCGCGCGCTCCATGACATCCCAGACGGCCGCAAAGCGCCGCTCGCCGTCCCGCCAGCGTTCCGCGAGGAACCCGACGGTCCGCGCGATGTCCCCGACATCCGTGGCGGCGAAGGGGCGGCCGGACTCGCCCCGCGGCAGGTCGAAGGGCAGCGCCGCCAGCGCCCGGATCAGCGCGCTCCCGCCATAGGCCGCCGGCGCGACGACGAAGCCGGGCCGCAGGATCACGTAGGGCGTCGTGGCGGCGGCGATCATTCGCTCGGCCGCGCGCTTGGTCCGGCTGAACTCCGTCCCGTCCTCCGTCGCCCGGCCGGGGATGGAGAGGTGGACCAGCAGCGGCGGCTCGGGCTGGGCGGCGATGGCCTCCAGCAGCCGGCCGACGAAGGCGCGGTGCACCTCGTCGGCACGCTCGCCGCCGCTGTCCTGCAGGAGGCCGAGGCAGTTCACCACGAGGCCGACCCGCCGCTCCGCCAGCCACTGGGCCAGCGCCGGGCCATCGAGCGCGGCGACGGGCAAGACCACAGCGCGGTCGGCGAATCCCGTCTCCTGCGCCGGGGAGAAGCGGCGCGCGACGGGCACGACCGGATACCCCGCCTCCAGGAGGCGCGACGCCACCTCCTGCCCGATCAGGCCGCCGGCGCCGAGGACGGCAATGTTCGGCCGGCTCACAGCGGGGGCTTTGCGATCATCAGCCAGACGATCGCCAGCACGGAGCCGAAGCCCGGGAAGCCGAAGGCGAGCCACCAGCGAAACAGCCGGTGATAGGCCGCCGGCAGCGGCGCGCCCTCGGCCGCCGCCTGCCGGGCCAGGTCGCGCATGCACATCTGCATCCACACGACGGGCAGCCAAAAGATCCCGGCCACGACGTAGAGCGACAGTGAGGCGACGATCCAGCCCTCGTCGGCCGGGATCCACATCTCCCGCATGAGCAGAAAGCCGGTGACCGGCTGGGCCAGGATCGCCATCGCCGTGAAGAGGAAGTCGGCCAGCACCACCACGCCCGCCGTCCGCGCGACGAAGACCGCGTCGCGGCTGAGATGGGCCATCAGCATGAAGAAGGCGATGCCGGTGCCCGTGCCGAGCAGCACGACCGCGCCGAGCACATGGAGGTATTTCAGGACGAGGAAGATCAATTCCCTACTTCACGCCCCCGATCTCGAAGCTCACCTCGCAAACCAGCCCGCTCGGCTCCCAGCGCTGCCACATCTGCCCGCCCAGCCGGTTCTCGAAGGTCTGGCGGATCAGCTGCGTGCCGAAGCTCAGCCGTGTCGGCGGCCGGTCCACGCGCGGCCCGCCGCTTTCGCGCCAGACGATGTGGACCATCTCCCCCTCGGCCCACCAGCTCACCTCCAGCCGCCCGCCCGGCACCGAGAGCGCCCCGTACTTCGCCGCGTTGGTCGTCATCTCGTGCAGCGCCATGGAAAGCGGCTGCGCCACATCGGACCCCAGCATCAGCTTCGGCCCTGAAAGGGCGATGCGCGTCGCGCCGAAGGGCGCCAGCTCGTGCTCGATCAGCTCCTTCAGCACCGCGCCCTTCCAGCGGTAGTGGCCGAGCAGCGTCATGGTCCGCGCCAGGGCCTGCACGCGCCCCTCCATCACATGGATGAAGGCCTCGGGGCTTTCCGCGGTCGTGACGCGCAGCAGGCCCGAGACCACCGCCAGCGCGTTCTTCGCCCGGTGCTCCACCTCATGCGCCAGCAGCGCGGTCTGCTCCTCGGCGAGCTTGCGTTCCGTCACGTCGTAGGCGACGCCCACGAGCTGCGCCCCTGCCCGCCCCTCTGGCCTGCCGTCGAAGGGCAGCCGCTGGGCGCGGGCGGTGATCCAGATCGTCTCGGGCTCCCCATCGGCGACCGGCCGGCAGATGCGGAACTCGCTGCGGAAGACCCCGCTGCGCTGGGACTTCGCCATCTCGCGCCGGACCCGGCCGCGATCGTCCGGATGCAGCCGCGCCACCGTGGCGGCGAGGTCCGGCTGGCCCGCCTCGGGATCGAAGCCCCAGAGCTCGATCATCTTGCGCGACCAGGTGATCGCCCGCGTCGCGGGGCTCCACTCCCAGGTGCCGATGCCGGCCGCCTCCTGCGCGAGCCGCAGGCGCGCATCGCTCTCGGCCAGCGCCTGCTCGGTGCTGCGCAGCGGCGTCACGTCCACATGGGCGCCGCGCATGATCAGCGCGCGGCCGTCGGCGTCGCGCTCGATCTCGCCGCGCGCGGCGATCCAGCGGGTGTCGCCGGTCGGCGTGACGATCCGGTAGCTCTGCGAGTATTCCGTGATGCCGCTGTCGTCCGAGGCGGCGTCGAGGAAAGCCCGCTCCGCGCGCGCCCGGTCGTCGGGATGCAGGCGGCGGACCCAGTCGGCATGGCGCTCCTCCGCCGCCGACCGCTGGCCGCCCTGCAGGGCCATGTACTCGGCCGAGCGGCGGTTCACCCCCGTGCGCAGGTCGATCTCGAAGGTCGCCACGAGGCCGAAGCGCGCGGCACGGGCCAGCCGGTCGGCGCCGCGCTCCACGTCGCTCTCGAGGTCGGCATTGACGGCATCCAGCCGGAGCTGGTCGCGGCGCACGCGCAGGCTCAGCAGCATCAGCATCAGCGTCGCGGGAAGGCCGAAGAACATGTGGCTCGCGATGATGCCCCGCCAGTGCGCGGCGATGGCCGCCTCGGAACGCAGGCTCACGGCGTAGACGGGAAAGCCCTCGACGCGGCGCACCGCATTCAGCGAGACCATGCCCTCCACCACGCTGCTGGAGCGGTAGGTCGCGCTGGCGGCGCCGCTGGCGACGGCTTGGTAGAAGGGCCGGCCGGCCGGGATGGGCGGCAGCAGCCCGTCCTGCCCGGTGGTGCGGCTGAGGATGTAGCCATCGTCACGGACCAGCGCGAGCACGTCGCCGGAGGCGCCGAGCAGGCGGCGCATGCCCTCGGCGAGCACGTCCGGACGGATCGAGAGGATGATGAGCCCGTCGAAGGCGCCCGGCATCACCTCCGCATTGCCGGTGCCGCGGCGCGCGCGGCCCACCGAGAAGAAGAGCTGGCCTTCCCGCCGGCTGAGGAAGGGGCGGCTGACATAGGTCTCGGGCGCGTTGGGGGCGCTGAGGACGGCGAAGTAGTCGCGGTCGGTCAGCGCCTCGTCGCGCCGCACGGGAAAGACGTTGCTGGCGACCAGCGGCCGGGCGTCGCGGTCGATGACATAGGCGAGTTCGGCCTGCGGCATCTCGTCCACCAGCGCCTTCAGCTCGTCGTGCCAGCGCTGCTCGTCGGCCTGGATCGCGCCGTCGGACAGGCCGCGCAGCCGCTCGTTGATGCGGGCGACCGCCACGGCCTGGGCCTCCAGCACGCGGGCCGCGTATTCGGCGCTGGCATCGGCGGTGCGGCTGAGCTGGAGGGCCGCGTCGTCCCACACCGAGCGCCAGCTGAGCCAGGCTCCGACGGCGAGCATGGCCAGCGGCACCACGACCGCGGCGATGGGCAGCAGGAGCGTGAGGCGGGCACGGCGGCGGCGTGGCGCCACAGGAGGGGACGCCGCAGGGGTGGACGCCAGAGGGGCGGACGCCAGGGGGGCGGACGTCGCCTGCGCGGCCGGCGGCGAGGCGGATGAGCCTCCGACTGCGTTCACCCCGCCCTCCAGCCGCGCGACCCATCCCGGCGGAATTGCGACCGCAATCCAGTCAAAAGCATCGGATACATCAGGT
>JAQGHZ010000261.1 GCA_028291485.1 Rubritepida sp.
GCGCACATCAGCCCGAGCAGCGCGAGCCAGAAATACTCGTAGGTCGAGAAGGAGAGCGCGATCTCCGCCAGCGCCGGCGCCAGCAGCATGAGCGAGAGTGTGCCCACGATGCCGCCGATGGCGGAAAACCAGAGGCCGGCGCCAAGCGCCAGCTCCGCCTGGCCCTTGCGCGTGCAGGCATAGGCCTCGTCCGTATAGGCGGCGCTCGCGGGCGTTCCAGGGATGCGCAGCAGCGCACCCGGGATGTCGCCCGAGAAAATCGCCATGGCGGAGGCGGTGATGATCGTGGCGATGGCCGCGATCGGCGAGAGCCAGAAGGTGACGGGCACCAGCAGCGCCGTCGCCATGGTGGCCGAGAGTCCGGGCAGCGAGCCCACGACCAGCCCGTAGATCGCCGAGAGGAAGATCGCGATGAGCACGTCCGGCGCGGCGACGAGCCGGAAGCCTTCGAGGACCGAATCCATCATCTACCAGGGTGCTCCCAGCAGGCCTTCGGGTAGGGGCACGCGCAGCAGCTTGTAGAAGGCCAGGTGCACGAAGAGCGGGGCCACGATGGCCAGCGGCAGAGCCAGCTTCACGCTCCCCCGCAACGCCAGCACGCCGAGGAAGACCATGATCCCGGCCGTCAGCAGGAAGCCCAGCCGTTCGACGGCGAGCATGTAGAAGAGCAGCAGGGCCGGCGGCGTCAGCACGCGCAGGCCGAAGCGGGCCATGATGCTGCCGGAGTTCTCCTCCGGCTCCTCCTCGACCTCGAAGCTGCGGCCGATGCCGAGCACGATCAGCACGCCGCAGGCGATGAGGCCGAAGCCGATGAGCATGGGAAAGGCCGCCGGGCCTACGTCCTGTCCCGGCACGGCCGGCAGCCTGGATCCGCCCCATGCGGACGCGGCTCCCAGTACCACCAGCGCGCCGCCGGTTATCCGGTCGGATAATTGCACCCTGTCGCCTCCCTCGGCTTCTTTTGCCGAATAGAATAGGCAACCCACGGCCCAACGCCAGCCGCAATTTGCGTGTCAGGTAAAGCTTGCCGGAGCTTCATCCCGTCTCGGTTGATTGATCCTGCGTCGAAGCCAAATGCGGACGATGCGCTGAAAGCCGGCCAAGTTGGAGAACTGCCATGAGGACTTCCGTCACCCGTCGCGGCTTTCTCGGCGCCTTCAGCTCCCTGGCCCTCGCCACCCCTGCGCTTTGCGCCGCCGAACTCACGCCCTATGACTTCGGTGCCAAGGGGGACGGAAGCGACGATACGGCGGCCTTCAACCGCGCCGTGCAGGAGGCCGCGCAACGCCGGCGCCCGCTGATGATTCCCCGTGGCGATTTCGTGCTGGTGCCGCCGTCGGAATCGCGATGGGGCCTGCGTTCCAATCCGGCAGTCCCGATGCATGTCTGCGTCGATCTACCGTCCAACCTGACCGTCGTCGGACGCGGCGGGCGCGTGATGACCCGGACGCCGGACGGCTTCTCCGGAAGCTCTGGGGCACGGTTCGTCCTCTTCGGGACCGGGCTCAATACTCGGCCGGGAACCTTGAGCAATATCTCTTTCGAGGATCTCGAGATCGATTTCGCCGAACAGTTCGGAACCATCAATCCCTTCACCTACGCCTTCGGCTTGACGGGCGTCGACAACTTCCAGCAGCGCAACCTTGTCCTACGCTCAACGGGGCGCCGGGCAGGCCGTGGGCTGCTCTTCCAGAACGGGCGTGGCCGGCAACAGATCGGCTGTCGTCACGAGAACATGGTCCAGGGCCACTACATCCACTACGAATGGAACCCGACGATCCGTGACATCTCCTTCGAAAGACTCACGGAGTGCATGGACTGGGACGGTCCTAGCTGGGGCGTCGATGCCAGTGCTCTCCGTTTCAAGAATCTCTTGGGAGAAGCGCAATGCATCGACACAGCCGGAGGCACAGACTGGAATATCCACGACATTACGGCCGAGAACACCGGCTCCATCATCTTCATCTATACCAAGCCTCTCATGTGGCCTACTTACCTGGAATGGCTCAACAATCCTGCGGACAGCATGCCGACCGCCTATGTCATTCCGGAACGCATGACCATCAGCCGAATCGACGCCCGCAATGCCGGCAAGGCTGGCGAGGAGACCTTCCGCGTCGCCAATGGGCGCAGGCGTCACTATCCGGAGGGTATCAGCCCACCACGCGACATCGTGCTGCGTGACGTGTCGGTCGACGGGGGATATGCCGCCAACGTCAACGAATGCCGGGGCCTCACGATCGAGCGCATGCGGCTGCGCGGAATGCAGGTACCCCACGACAGCGGCACAGGAGCCGCGTTGAGTCTCCGCCAATCCCTCACGAATGCGCAGACGACGCGCAACAGTGAACTGTCGGGCGTGGTCCGGGATCTCACCATCGAGAACAGCGCCGGCATCGGGCTTCTCGTGAACGCGCCCTCTGCGCTGACGCTCAGCAACGTGCATGTCGACGGCTACAATACGAGAAACAGCGACAGGACGCGCTCGGGGATCGATATCCGCAATCTGGACGTCAAGAACGGCGCCGTCGTGCTGGACAATCTCAACGCACGTGGAGGAGTCGGCGCGAACCTGACGGACATCGGCGTCTCGGTCAGGCCGGGCGCGCCGCCGCCCAGCCGGCTGAACGTCCAGGGCGCGCTCACGGGTTCGACGCCCGGAGCGAGATCCGTCTCATTGCCCTAGGCAGCCGCGAACTCCTGCAGGGCTGTGGCCCGCCGGATAGAAGCCTGATGGAGCTGCGCGCGCCAGGAGGCGACGAGGGCCTCGTCACCCTCGAGCCGAACGGCCATGCGCTCCGCCATGCGCCGGACCTCGCCGGGCGCGGTCCCGCCCGGGATGGTGCGGGCCGCCACGGAACGCACGGGATCCAGCGCCTCGGCCACCTGCGCGGCGCTCAGCCCCGAGGGCCGGCGCGCGACCTCCAGCGAGGCCAATTCGACGAAGGCCAGATCCGCCTCATGGGCCTGGAGCCCGGCATCCATCAGCTTGCGGACCACGGCGCCGGCGACGTGATGCGCCGTGCGGAAGTCCATGTTCGCGAAGCGCACCAGCGCGTCGGCGAGGTCGGTGGCGGTGGAGAAGTTGGCCCGGGCGCGCTCCAGCAGGAGCTCGCGCTTCGGCTGCACCGTCGCGGCCGCGATGCCGGCCAGGGCCAGCGCGCGCTGCGCCTCGGCCAGCCCCGGCCAGATCAGCGCCTGGCCCTCGCGGTGCGCGTCGAGCGTGTTGGTGAAGTGGCTGCCGCGGATGATGGCGCCGGCGGAGGAGAAGCCCGCCACCACATGGGCCGCCTTGGCCTTCAGGTGCTCCAGCACCACCGGGTTCTTCTTCTGCGGCATGATGGAGGAGGTGCCGCAGACCGAATCCGGGAACTCGACGGACGAGAATTCATGCGTGACGAAGACGTGCATGTCCTCGGCGAAGCGGCTGAGGGTGAGGCTCATCTGCGCGGCGCCGGCGATCAGTTCCACGGAGAAGTCGCGGCTCGCCACGCAGTCGAGGCCATGCTCCAGCACGCCGTCGAAGCCCAGTAATGCCGCCACCATCGCACGGTCGATCGGGAAGGTGGTGGTGGCCAGCGCGGCAGCGCCCATGGGCGAGAGGTTCAGCCGCTTCCACAGGTCCAGCAGGCGCTCCGCATCGCGCTCCAGCGCCGAGGCGAGGCCGGTCAGGTAGAAGCCGAAGGTGATGGGCTGCGCCGGCTGGAGATGCGTGTAGCCGGGCATCACCACATCCGCGAATTCCGCGCCGCGCTCGATGAAGGTGTGACGGACCTTCGCCGAGGCCTCCAGCAGGTCAAGCACCGCCTCGCGCGCACGGAGGCGGTCCAGCGCGGCCGAGAGGTCGTTGCGGCTGCGCGCGATGTGCAGGCGGCCACCCGCATCGGGGCCGATCAACTCCACGAGCCGCGCCTCGATGTTGAAGTAGGCATCCTCCAGAGCGGGGTCTGGCGTGATGGCCCCGGCCCCTTCCTCGGCGATGCGCAGCAATCCGCCGGCGATGGCCTTGGCCTGCTCCGGCGTGAGGATCCCCTGCTTCGCCAGCATCACGCAATGCGCGGCGTTCAGCGCGTCGTACCAGGGGAAGGTGATGAGCATCTCGCCGGCCAGGCGCGGACGGTAGATGTGCTTTAGTACCTCGGGGGCGATGGTTTCGGACAGCCGGCGGCTGACCTTGGATGCGACCGACATGATGTTTCCTCAGGCGTTTGTTGGTTCAGACCTGCGCCGCGTCGGGTTTCCTTAGACGCCTGCGGCGTCGGGCGCGCGCACCGCATGCCCGCCCCCACGCAACGAAAGCCGCCGCTCGAGCCGGCGCGAGAGCCAGGTGAGCACGGAACAGATGGCGAAGTAGACGAGCAGGACGAAGGCGTAGATGCCGAAGGCCGGATTCACGCCGCGCATCACCGTGCTGGTCTCGATGATGAGGCCGCCGGCCTTCAGGAACTCGGTGACGCCGACCAGCGCGCCGAGCGAGGTGGACTGGATGATGAGGGCGAGCAGGCCGGTGAAGGCCGGCAGCATCGCGCGCAAGGCCTGCGGCCAGAGGATCAGCAGGTAGATCTTCCACAGGCGCAGGCCGAGGGCGGTGGCCGCCTCGCGCTGGCCATGCGGGATGGATTGCAGGCCGCCGCGCACGATTTCCGCACCGTTCGCCCCACCCCAGAGCGAGAGGCCAAGCGCGACCGCCGGGAAGGGCTCCAGGGGGATGCCCAGGGCCGGCGCGCCGAAGAAGATCGCGAAGATCGTCACGATCAGCGGGATGTCCCGGAAGACCTCGACGTAGAGGGCGGAGAGCGTGCGAATCCAGCGGGGCTTCAGCGTGGCCAGCGTGCCGAAGAACACGCCGATCGCCGTGGAGGCGAGGAGCGTCACGGCCGCCAGGTAGAGCGTCGAGCGCAGGCCGATCAGCAGCAGCGGCGCGTTGGTCCGGAGAAGGTCGAGCGTGTCCATCATCGGCGGAACGGCGCCTGCAGCCGATGCTCCAGCGCGCGCACCGAAAAGCTCAGCGAGAGCACGAGGGCGAGATAGCCGACGAGCAGCACGGAGAGCATCTCGAAGGCGCGGAAATCATTGGCGATGCGCTCGAAGGCCACGGCGGAGAGGTCCTGCAGTCCGATGGCGGACACATAGGCGCTGTTCTTCACCAGCGAGACGCAGGTGTTGAGGATGGAGGGCAGGCTGATCCGCACGGCGAGCGGGAGCCCGACCAGCCGCAGATACTGGAAGCGCGAGAGGCCAAGCGCCCGGGCCGCCTCGCTCAGCCCGCGGTGCACGGCGGAGAGCCCGCCGCGCAGATTCTCCGTCTGGAACGCCCCGGCCCAAAGCGTCAGCGACAGCACGCCGCACCAGAAGATCGGCAGCACCAGGCCCAGGGTCGGCAGGCCGAAAAAGACGAAGAAGATCTGCACCAGCAGCGGCGTGTTCCGGATGACCTCGACATAGCCCGCGAAGAGTTGGCGCAGCACCGGCACGCGCAGCACGCGGACGGCCGCCCCGACCAGGCCGATGGCGATGGAAAGCACGACCGCGATCGCGCTCACCTGGATGGTCACCACCAGCCCGGCGCGCAGCAGCGGAAGCTGCTGCCGCAGATAGTCGAGGTCGAACTCCATCAGCGCGAGGGCGGCCGTGGCGCGTAATGGGCGTCGACGTAGTACTGGCGGATGTCCGGCGCGACGACCGCCTCGATCCAGCCGCGATAGAGATCCTCCGCCTTCATGCGCACCACCGCGGCGTTGACCCAGGCCATCCATTCCGGCTCGTTCTTGCGCAGGCCGATGGCGGCATCCGAGAGGGCGTAGATCTCGTTCACCATGCGCAGGTTCTGGTCGCGCGCGGCGATGACGATCAGCGTGGCCGCGTCACCCGCCAGCGCGTCGCCACGGCCCTGGAGCAACGCCTGGAGCCCGTCCGAGATGGTGTTGAGGCGCAGCGTGTTCATGCCCGGCCAGTTGGCATCGAACCACAGGGCCTGGGTCGTGCCGCGCAGCATGATCACGTTGCGGCTGCGCGCATCGTCCAGCACGCGGATGGGGCTGTCGCGGCGGACCAGCAGGTCGGAGCCGCCCCAGCGATAGGGCTCGGAGAAGTCGATGACGCGCTGGCGCTCGGGCGTGACGCCGAGGGTCGCGATGAGGAAATCCACGCGGCGGGCATTGAGCTGCGGGATGCGGTTCTCCGCCGTGACGCATTGCAGCTCGACCTTGTCGCGGCTGCCGAAGGCGTAGAGGGCCATCTGCCGCGCCATCTCCACCTCGACGCCGGCGAAGCCGCCATCGGGGCTGCGGAAGCCGTAGGGCGGCTGGTCACAGCGCACGCCGGCGCGCAGCACGCCCTGGGCGCGGATGGCGGCCGGCAGCGGCGGCATCTCCTGCGCCTGAGCTGCACCCAGCCACAAGACGGCACAGGCCGCGACGGACGCCAAAAGCTTCTTCATCGTGAGGTCTCCTTGGTGGTGGCGGGGATGCCGGGCTTGCCCATGCGCTCGGCGACGATTTCCGAAGGGTTCGCGGCGAAGTCTCGCAGGTGGTAGGCGGCGCTGGCCAGCGGAACGAACCAGCTCCGGCCCGCGGGCTCCGGCACGGCCGGGAACGGGATGTCCGCGAAGAAGGCGCGGCGATTGGTGCGGCCGAGGATGAGCTGCGCGGCATGCCAGCCGAGGAAGGTCATCAGCGCCACGCCGTTGCCGTTGCAGCCGACCGCGTGCACCACGCCGTCATGCTCGCCGACATGGGCAATGCGGTCCGCCGTCATGCCGACATAGCCGCCCCAGACATGGGTGAGCCGGTAGGGCGCAAGCTCCGGGAATATCCGCAGCATCCGGTCGCGCATGCTCAATGCGCGGTCGATGGGCTCGGCCGGCAGGGCGCGCGAACGGCAGCCGAGCAGGATGCGCGTGCCGTCCGGCGAGGGGCGCAGGTA
>JAQGHZ010000611.1 GCA_028291485.1 Rubritepida sp.
GTGCCCATCGACGGCGTGGTGCCGCTCTCCTTTTCGCTGGATTCGGTGGGACCGCTGGCGCGGTCGGTGGCCTGCTGCCACGTGCTGGACGCCTTTATCTCCGGTGCCGAGGGCGCGCCCGCCCTGCCGGAGATGAGCCTGGCCGGCCTGCGCTTCGGCATCCTGCACAATGTGGTGGAGGACGGGATGGAGGGCGAGATCGCTCGCCCCTATGCCCGGGCCCTCGCGCTTCTGGAGCAGGCAGGGGCGAAGCTCGTTGACCTGACCATGCCCGAGATCGAGCGCATGCCGCAGATCAACGCGAAGGGCGGGCTGACCGCATCCGAAGCCTATGCCTGGCATCGCGAGCTGATCGCGAGCGACGGCCCCCGCTACGACCCGCTGATCCTGAAGCGGATCATGCGCGGCGAGCCCATGAGCGCGACGGATTATCTCGGCGCGGTGAAGGGCCGGGCCGAGGTGATCGCCGAAGCCGCAGCGCGGACGGCGCCCTTCGACGCGGTGCTCTGCCCGACGGTGCCTCTGGCACCGCCGCCGATCGCGGCCGTGGCGGAGGAGCGCGAATACAACCGCATCAATCTGCTGCTGCTGCGGAACACGACGATCGCGAATTTCCTCGATCGCTGCGCGATCAGCCTGCCCTGCCATCTGCCCGGCGAAGCGCCGGCCGGCCTGATGCTGATGGGCGAGGCGATGGGCGACGCCAGGCTCTTCGCGATCGCGGCGGCCGTGGAGCGCATCCTGGACGTCTGAGGGCGCGCCACCGCGTCGGCAGCCCCCTCACCGGCCCGCCTGAGCCCGCAGGACGCGCTCAAACCTGGGCGGCGGCCCGGAGGACGAGGTCGGTGATCTCCTGGGGATGCGAGATGAGCGACAAATGGCTCGACCTCAGCTCTATGGTCGTCGCACCCATGCGCTGGGCCATGAAGCGCTCCAGATCGGGGTTGATCGTCCGATCCTCGGTCGAGACCGCATAGAAGCTCGGCTTCGAACGCCAGGCGGCGTGCTGGGTCCTGCCGGCCAGGAGGGCCCGGTGAAAGGGCTGCTGCACGGCATAGAGCACCTTCGCCCGGACTTCGGGCAGATCGCCGGCGAAGTCCCGCAGGAAGGCCTCCTCGGTGAGGCGTCCTTCATCGCCGTCGAAGACGATGCCCGCCGATGCCGGCGGCGTGGGGAACCGCTGGGCCAGAGCTGTATAGTCTTCCCCGGCATCGGGGCCCCGCGCCGCGACGTAGACCAGCGACGTGACGTTCGGGGCGACGCCCGCTTCCGTCACGATCATGCCCGAGAAGGAATGCCCCACCAGCACGGTCGGACCGTCCTGCCGGGCGAGCACGCGCTGGGTCGTGGCCACCGCTTCCTCCAGCGTCGTCAGCGGGTTCTGCACGGACGTCACGTTCAGCCCGCGCGCTTGCAGCCGGGCGATCACGTCCGACCAGCAGGATCCGTCCGCGAACAGCCCGTGGACGAAGACGATGTTCCGGGCCCGAGGGGCGTCCTGTGCCGAAGCCAGACGCGGCGCCACGGCCGCCGTCGCACCTGCGGCAAATGCGGAAGCGAGCATACGACGATTCATCATGGCGATGTATCCTCTACGGAAGGACCGGCCGCCCTGCGCGGGCCAGTTCCTGAAGCGGCTCGGATATGGCCCGCCAGAATGGCCATGGTCTGGAACGCTTGAGTCGCACCGTGCGGAGGTCGAAGGCCGACACACCGGGCGGCGTTCGGGGACGCATCGGCAAACCCCATAGCGCCGCTGGCGCGGAAAAGGCCCGCGGAGCCGAGCCGCCTCGTTCCCGCGCTCCCTAGAACAGCCCCTCGATCCGCCCCTCGCCATCCAGCCGGATCGTCTCCGCCGCGGGCACGCGCGGCAGTCCGGGCATGGTCATCACGTCGCCGCAGATCGCCACCACGAAGCCCGCTCCCGCCGAGAGCCGCACGTCGCGGATCGGCAGGACATGCCCCTCCGGCGCGCCGAGCGCCGTCGGATCGGCGCTGAAGCTGTACTGCGTCTTGGCGATGCAGACCGGTACGTGGCCGAAGCCCTGCGCCTCGAAGCGAGCGAGCTTGATCGCCACGTTGTCGGGGATGGTGATGTCCGAGGCGCGGTAGATCTCCTGCGCGATGGTCAGGATCTTGCCGGCGAGCGGCATGGCATCGGGATAGAGCGGCTTGAACTTCGCCTCGCCGGCATCGAGGCGCCGCATCACCGCGTGGGCCAATGCGACCGTGCCCTCGGCGCCGTCGGACCAGTGGGTGCAGAGAATCGCCTCGGTGCCGAGCGCGGCCATGGCCTGCTGCACGGCGCCGATCTCGGCCTCCGTGTCGGCGGTGAAGCGGTTCAGCGCGACGATGGGAGGCAGGCCGAATTTCTTGATGTTCTCCACATGCCGCGCGAGGTTCGCGATGCCGCGGCGAACGGCACCGACATCCTCGCGGCCGAGGTCCGCCTTGGCCACGCCGCCATGCATCTTGAGCGCGCGGATGGTGGCCACGATCACGCAGGCATCGGGCGCGAGGCCGGCCAGCCGGCACTTGATGTCCAGGAACTTTTCGGCCCCCAGATCGGCGCCGAAGCCCGCCTCGGTCACCACCACGTCGCTGAGGTGCAGGCCGAGCGTCGTCGCCATCACGCTGTTGCAGCCATGGGCGATGTTGGCGAAGGGCCCCCCATGCACCAGCGCGGGCGACCCGGCCAGCGTCTGCACGAGGTTCGGCGCGAAGGCGTCCTTCAGCAGCACCGCCATGGCGCCGTCGGCCTTGAGGTCGGCCGCCGTCACCGGCTTTCCGTCGCGCGTGCTGGCCACGATGATCCGGCCGAGCCGCGCCTGGAGGTCGGCGAGGTCGTAGGCCAGGCAGAAGGCCGCCATCACCTCGGAGGCGACGACGATGTCGAACCCGTCCTCACGGGGAAAGCCGTTCGCCGTGCCGCCCAGCGAGCCCACGATGCCGCGCAGCGCGCGGTCGTTCATGTCCAGCGCGCGGCGCCAGGTGATCCGCCGGGCGTCGATGCCGAGGGCGTTGCCCCAATAGATGTGGTTGTCGAGCATCGCGGCCAGCAGGTTGTTCGCCGCCGTGATCGCGTGGAAATCGCCGGTGAAGTGGAGGTTGATGTCCTCCATCGGCACCACCTGCGCGTATCCGCCGCCCGCCGCGCCGCCCTTCACCCCGAAGCAGGGGCCGAGCGAGGGCTCGCGCAGGCAGATCATGGCCTTCTTGCCGATGAGGTTCAGCGCGTCGCCGAGGCCGACGGTCGTGGTCGTCTTGCCCTCGCCGGCCGGGGTCGGATTGATGCCAGTGACGAGCACGAGCTTGCCCAGCGGCCGGTCGTGGCGGGTCTTCGCAACGAAATCGAGACCGATCTTCGCCTTGTACTTGCCATAGGGCTCCAGCGCATCCGCCGGGATGCCGGCCTTCTCCGCGATCTGGGCAATGGGGGCGAGGGTGGCCGCGCGGGCGATCTCGAGGTCGATGGACATGTCGCGTGGCTCTCCCGATTCGGGCGGGATTTGAGCCGCTGACACGCGCCTGGACAAGTCGGGGCCTTCAGGCAATGTGGACGCAAGTTCAGGAGGAAATCATGAGAATGCACCGCCGCGCCCTGCTCGCCGCCCCCGCCTTGCTCCCCTTTGGGCTGCCTTTCGCGGCCCGCGCGCAGTCCGATTGGCCCCAGCGCCCCATCACCATGCTGGTGCCCTTCGTCGCCGGCGGCCCTTCCGACATCACGGCGCGCGTCATGGCGGCGAAGATGGGCGGCATCCTCGGCCAGCCCGTCGTGGTGGAGAACCGCCCGGGCGCCACAGGCGCGGTGGCGTCGCAGGCCATGATCCGCGCGCCGGCGGACGGCTACACGGTGATGACCGGCTCGATCGGCGTCTTCGCCATCAACAAGGCGCTGCGGCCCAATCTCGGCTATGACCCCGAGCGCGACTTCGCCCCCGTGACGCTGGCGGTGACCACCCCCAACGTGCTGGTGATCAACCCCCAGAAGATCCCGGCCACCGACTACGCCGGCACCATGGCCTGGCTGCGCGCCAACGCCGCGAACGCCTCCTACGCCACCTCGGGCGTCGGCTCCTCCGAGCACATGACCATGGAGCTGTTCAAGCTGCGCACGAACACCGAGGCGATTCACGTGCCCTACCAGGGCGGCGCCGCCGCCGGGACGGCGCTGCTGTCGGGCGACGTGCAGCTCACCTTCCAGAACCTGAGCTCCGTCGCCGGCCATGTCGCCGGAGGGCGGATGCGCGCGGTGATGGTGACGAGCGAGCGGCGCAACCCGACCATCCCGGACGTGCCCACCGCCGCCGAGCTCGGGCTGGACGACTTCATCGTCACCTCCTGGCAGGCCACCATGGCCTCCGCCGGCGTGCCGGCGCCGATCCTGGCCCGGCTGGAGGCCGCGGCCATCGAGAGCCTGCGCCATCCGGAGAGCCTGCAGCGCCTCAACCAGGTGGGCTTCGACGTCGTGGCCAGCAGCGCCGCGGAATTCCGCCGCTTCCAGGCCGCGGAGATCGCGCGCTGGAAGACCGTGGTGGACCGCGCCAACATCCGCGCGGAGTGACGCCAACCGCCAGCAACAGCGCCAGCCCGCAGCTCGACGTAAGTTACTTCTTCACGCCGAACATCTCGGCCTCGGCCTGAACGTGACCTGGTTCTACGGCGAGGGCGGGCGGCTCACGCCCCCGGGCGAACCGCGTGCGCATCGATCCCACGGTCGGCGTCGCGCCCAATATCGGCGTGGACCATGAGATCACGCCGAACTGGCTGCTCAACCTCGACGCCAAGTGGATCCTGAGGCAGCCGGATGTCAGCGTGAACAGCAGCTTCATCCGCGCCCGCGCCGACATCAGCCCCTTCGTCGTCGGCGCCTCGATGCAGTATCGCTTCTGAGGACGCCGGTCACTCGGCAGCGATCGAGGGCACGAGCACGGCGCGGCAAGCCTCCGCGCCGAGTCTGGAGCAGAAGTCCCCAAAACCCTCGCCGGGATCGCGGCGCGCCGCCCAGACATCCAGCAGCGGCGCGAGGGTGGCGCCGACCTGGTTCAGCGGCACCTTGTCGGCGATCGGGAAGTTCAGCCGCGTGCCGGCGAAGTCGCCGCCGGCGAAAACCATGTACATGCCCGGCGACTTCCCGACGACGCCGATATCCCCCTGATAGGGCCGCGCGCAGCCATTGGGGCAGCCGGTCAGGCGGAGGCTCACGCGCTCGCCCAGCAGGCCGACGCGTCCCAACTCCCTCTCCACCTGATCCAGGATCGGCTGGCGCACGCGCTCGCCCTCAGCCAGCGCCTGGCCGCAGGTCGGCAGCGCCACGCAGGCCAGCATGTCGCGGGCGACGGGGGTGAACGCGTCCGGCAAGGGCACGTTGTGGAAGCGCAGCACCGTCTCCAGCGCGGCGCGGTCCTCGGGCCGGATGTCGGTGAGCAGCACGTCCTGATGGGAGGTCGCGATGGGGTTCGCGCCAAGCACCGAGGCCGCCTCCCGCAGCGCCGTGCGCAGGCGGATCTCGCCATGGTCGGCGACCCGGCCGGCCGGGACGTGCAGGCCGAACCACCACAGGCCGTCGCCCTGCTCGTGCCAGCCGAGATGGTCGGGGATCTCGAAGCGCGGCAGCAGGGGCGGCGGGGGCCGCAACGGCCGGCCGAGATCGGCCGAGAGGCGCTCCCGCGCCCATTCCACGCCGCGCTCGGCGATCACGTATTTCAGCCGCGCGTGCTTGCGGTCGGTGCGGTCGCCGTGATCGCGCGAGAGGCGGACGACGGCCTCGGCCACCTCCAGGACCTCGTCGGGACCGATGAGGGCCACGGCATCCGCGATGCGCGGATAGGTGGCAGGCTTGTTGTGCGTCATGCCCATGCCGCCGCCGATCATGACGATCCAGCCTGTGATGGCGCCGGCCGCATCGGTCTGCATGACGAAGCCCAGATCATTGGCCAGCACGTCCGGCGTGTTGTCGGCGGGATGGGCGAGTCCGATCTTGAATTTCCGCGGCAGGTAGGTCGAGCCGTAAAGCGGCTCCGCCTCGGGCGTGCCGACCGGCTCCTCGTCGAGGAAGATCTCGTGATGGCCGCGGCTCTTCGGCAGAAGGGCCGAGGAGAGGCGACGGGCCTCCGCCTCGAGGCGGGCGTGGATCGCGTCCCGGCGCGGGGCCGGCGTGGTCACCACGTTGCGGACCACGTCGCCGCAGGCTGCAAGGGTCGTCAGCAGGGCGGCATCCACGGCGGCGATGCTGGTTTTCAGGTTTTCCCGCAAAATTCCGTGAAACTGCACGCCCTGGCGCGAGGTCAGCCGCAGAGTCCCATCGGCATAGACCCCCGCCAGATCATCCAGCGCGAGCCATTGCGCGGCTGTCAGCCGGCCACCCGGGGCCCGGACACGGACCATGAAGGACCATTCCTTGTCCTCCCCGGCCTGCTTGCGCGCGGTCGCGGTGTCGCGGTCGAACTGCTCATAGGTTCCGTGGAATTTCAGCAGCGTATAGGCTGCTTCTGAGAGACCGCCACGCGCGGCTTCAGACGAGATCTCAGCCGCGATGGGCCCGCGCAGGCCCGCGCTCTCGGATTTAATGGTTTCGGCGCCAGTGGGCTTCATCGCCATTCCTCACGATCCTACTGGACATCGTGAAATCACGATTATACGGTCTCATCAAGTGTCATTTTCGGATATGAACGAAACATGGACGTTCAATTTGCCTCCGCGCTTGCAGGCCGCAGCTTCCCCCCGGGCGAGGTCTGGCTGGTCGGCGCCGGCCCCGGCGATCCTGACCTGCTGACCCTCAAAGCCGTCCGGGCGATGGAGCAGGCGGACCTCGTCCTGCACGACGCCCTCCCCGGGCGGGCCGTGCTGCGCCATGTCCGAGGCGGCGCGGAGATCGTGGCAGTCGGCAAGCGGAAGGGCGCGGCGCCGGTCCCTCAGGCGAAGATCAACGCCCGCCTGGTCGCAGGCGCCCGCGCCGGGCTGAGGGTGGTCCGCCTGAAGGGCGGCGATCCCTTCGTCTTCGGCCGCGGCGGCGAGGAGGCGCTGGCCTGCGAGTCCGCCGGCATTCCCTGGCGGGTGATCCCCGGCATATCGGCCGGCCTCGCCGCGCCGGCCGCGGCAGGGATTCCGCTGACCCATCGCGGCACCGCCTCGGCCGTGACCTTCGTCACCGCCCATGACGAGACGGGCGCGCTGCCGGCTCTGGACTGGGGCGCACTCGCCCGCACCGGCGGCACCATCGCCGCCTTCATGGCCCTCTCGCGCCTGGACGAGCTCGCGCTGCGCCTGATCGCCGGCGGCCTGGCGCCCTCCACCCCGGTCGCGATCGTCGCCCAGGCCACGCTACCCGGCGAGTCGGGGCTGCGTACCACGCTCGGCACCTGCACCCTCGACGCCCGGCGCGCGGCCCTGCCGACGCCGGCTTTGATTGTCATCGGCGACGTCATCGGCGTGCTCTCCGAGCGCGTCGCACCAGTCATGGGAGTGATCCAGCATGCGGGCGCTTGAGACCACGGCGCGCGACGCCGTCTCCTGGGTCAACGAAGAATGGCGCTCGACCCACGAGGAGCACGAGCTTCCCGAGGAAGCCTGGCTGCCCGCGCGCGACGTCTCGCTCATGACATTGGCAGCCTTCGCCTTTCTGGCGTTGCTACAGTTGTTCCACTGAAACTAAGGAAGAAACCATGACGCTTCAGACCGGCATCCCCCTCACGCTCGGCCAGGTCGCGCCCGATTTCGAGGCGGAGACCACCGCCGGCCCCATCCGCTTCAGCGACTGGGCGAAGGATTCCTGGGTGGTCTTCTTTTCTCACCCGAAGGATTTTACCCCGGTCTGCACCACCGAGCTCGGCGAGGCCGCCCGCCTCAAGCCGGAGTTCGACAAGCGCGGCGTGAAGGTCATCGGCCTCTCCGTGGACGCACTCGACCGGCACGACGCCTGGGCCGAGGACATCAAGGAGACCCAGGGCCACGCCCTGAACTTCCCGATGATCGCCGACCCCTCGCGCAACGTGTCGCAGCTCTACGGCATGATCCATCCCGAGGCCGATCCCTCGATCACCGTCCGGACCGTCTATGTGATCGACCCCGCGCGGAAGGTGCGCCTGACGCTGACCTATCCGCCCAGCACCGGCCGCAATTTCCTCGAGGTGCTGCGGGTGATCGACAGCCTGCAGCTCACCGACAAGCACAAGGTCGCGACGCCGGTGAACTGGGAGAAGGGTGGACGCGCGATCATCGTGCCCTCGCTCTCCGACGAGGACGCGGCGAAGCGCTTCCCGCAGGGCTGGAAGGCCGACCGGCCCTATCTGCGCTGGGTCGAGATCGCGGAGTAGCCCAGCTCACTCGATCGCGAAAAGCCTAGGCCGCCTGCTGAAGACCGAGCTCTCCGAGCACGGCCTTCACGGCGGCCACCGTCTTCTCCATGTCGGCCAGACGCACGTCGCCGATGGCGCCGATCCGGAAGCTGGGCAGCACGCTGGTGTAGTAGCTGCTGATCAGGACGTCGTGGCGCTTCAACGCCTCCACGAACTCCGCCAGCACGAAGCCGGCCGGCTGGTGGAAGGTCACCACGATCGGGCCTTGCTCGGCCTCCTCGACATAGGGCTTCAGCCCCAGCGCCTTCAGTCCTCGATACAGCGCGTCCGCATTGGCGCGATAGCGCGCGAGGCGCGGCGCCTGGCCGCCCTCGGCGTCGAAGCGGTCCAGCGCCACGTCCAGCGCGCGTAGGGTCTGCACCGGGCCGGTGAAGCGCAGGCTGCCCATGCCGCTGGCCTTCGTGTTCGCCCAGACATCGGCGAGATCGAGGCTCCAGGAGCCGGCTTGGCCGGCGGCCGCCTCGCAGCTGTCGATGCGGGAGACGGCGAAGGCGAAGCCGGGCAGCCCCTCCAGGCACTTGTTGGAGGTGAAGAGCACCGTATCGATCTCGGGCTGCTGCGAGAGGTCGATCGGCAGCGCGCCGAAGGCCGAGACCGCGTCCAGGATCATCCGCCGGCCCGCAGCGCGGACCACGGGGCCGATCACGGCCGGGTCGTTCACGATGCCGCTGCCCGTCTCGCTATAGACCATGGCGACGTGGCTGCATTCCGGATGGGCGGCCAGCGCCGCCTCGATCTCGGCGGGCGTCACGCCCCGCGAATCCGGAACCTCCAATTCAACCACCGCGCGCCCCGCCGAGCGGCCGAGCTTCACCGCACGCCCGGCATATTGCCCGTTCACCGGCACCAGCACCGCGCCGCCCGCCGGCACGAAGGTGCGGATCGCCGCCTCCATTATCATGTGGCCGGCCACCTGCAGCGGCAGGGTGACGTGCACGCCCTCGACGCCGCCCGCGATCACGCGGATCCGCTCGCGCAGCCGCGTGTAGAAGGGCCGGAACGCCACGTCCCAGGGCGCGATGTCCTCCGCCATGGCGGCGCGCACCGAGGGGTGGGTCTGCACGGGTCCGGGCGTGAGAAGCAGCATGGCGGCAAAAGATCCTGTCAGAGCCTGGGACATGCCGCGAATCGCGACATTACGGAACCCCCGGTTCGACTCGGTGACGTATTAGTCTAGTTTCGCGGACATGGCCGATGCCCGCGTTACTGCGATGATCGTCGCCTCCGCGCTGTTCATGCAGAACCTGGACAGCGCGGCGGTGGTCACCGCCCTCCCCTCCATGGCGCGCGATATGGGCGAGGAGCCCACGCGCCTCGGCGTGGCCATCACCTCCTATCTGGTGGCGCTGACGGTCTTCATCCCCGTCTCGGGCTACATCGCCGACCGGTTCGGGGCGAAGCGTGTCTTTCTCATCGCGATCGCCCTGTTCGGCGCGGCCTCGATGGCCTGCGGCTTCTCGAACAACCTGATCGAGCTGGTGATCGCGCGCGTCATCCAGGGCATGGCCGGCGCCATGATGGTGCCGGTCGGCCGCCTCCTCCTGCTGAGCGGCATCCGCAAGGACGAGATGCTGACGGCGATGATGTGGCTCACCATGCCGGCCATGATCGGGCCCATCAGCGGCCCGCCGCTGGGCGGCATCCTGACGGACCTCTTCGGCTGGCGCAGCGTCTTCTGGATCAACCTGCCGGTCGCGGTCATTGGGCTGATCATGGTCGCATGGAAGATCGAGCCCCTGCCCCGCACCGACCCCGGCCCCCCCGACGTGAAGGGGCTGGTCCTGGTCGGCGGGGCGCTGGCCACGCTGATGGCGGGACTCGAGACCATCGGACGAGGCATCTTCCCGACGGGCTGGCCCGAGGTCTTGATGGTCGTGGGCGCTGTCCTCACCTTCCTGGCCATCCGGCATTGCCGCACCGCGCCCAGGCCCGCGCTCGACCTCAGCCTGCTGAAGATCCCGAGCTTCCGCTACTCCACCATGGCAGGCAGCCTGTTCCGCAGCGGCGCCGGCGGCATCCCCTTCCTCGTGCCCATGCTGCTGCAGATCGGCTTCGGCTGGCGCGCCTCCGAGGCCGGCTTCGTAGCCTTCGCGACCGCGATCGGCGCCTTCGCCATGAAGCCGCTGACGCGCCCCATCCTGCGCCGTTTCGGCTTCCGGACGGTGATCATCGGCAACGGGCTGCTGGCCGTGTTCGGCGTCGCCTCGGGCGCGATGTTCACCGCGGACTGGCCGATCGCGGCGATGTTCATAGTGTTGGCCCTGGGCGGGCTGTTCCGCTCGCTGCAGTTCACGGCCCTCAACACGCTCGCCTTCGCCGACACGACGCGGATGCAGCTCAGCGCAGCCACGAGCTTCTACGGCACGGCGCAGCAGCTCGCGCCGGCGCTGGGCGTGGTGCTGGCGACGGCCTCGCTGGAGCTGGCCCGCCACGTCAGCGGCGATGCCGTGCTGCGGCCGGCCGACTTCACGGCGGCCTTTCTCATCGCGGCGGTCGTGGTGGCGACCTCGATCCCCTTCGCCCTGGGCCTGGCGAAGGATGTGGGTTCCGCGGTCAGCGGCAGAGGCCTGACGGCATCAAAACCCGTCAGCGGCCAGACCGCCTCAAATCCGGCGGAGGCATCCGACGCCCCGGAACATGCTCCAAAACCGGAGGCCAGGACGGTGGAATTGAGCGAAGCGGAAGAGAAACCGCGGTAGCTCCCGGATCGGGGCACCACTGGGCATGCCGTGATCGGGCCACCGGGTTGAAGCGCCATTCAGCACCGGACGCTGGCTGGCGATCGATGTGTCGTGTCCGGAGAAGGAAGCCGATGCCAAGGCCGTCGTTACGGGCGAGGTTTCTGACGATGCTGGCAGAAGAGACCCGCCTGACGGCCCCGCAGCTTGAATGGTGATCCGCCCTAAGAAAACGCCCTCGGCCATGACGGCCGAGGGCACAAAACACCTGCCGCAGAGGGGTGGCGACTACTCCGCCGGCGCGTGAGCGTGGGCGGGGACAGCGCCGCGGCCACGGCTCAGCTTCCGGGCCAGCCCGTCGAAGCCGAGATACAGCACCGGCGTCACGAAGAGCGTCAGCACCTGCGAGACGGCGAGGCCGCCGATGACCGCGAGGCCCAGCGGCTGGCGCAGCTCGGCCGCCGCGCCCCAACCGGCAGCAATCGGCACTGCGCCCGCGGCCGCGGCCAGCGTGGTCATCAGGATGGGCCGAAAGCGCAGCACGCAGGCCTGGCGCACCGCGTCGCGCGGCGCCTCGCCGCTGCGCTGTCGGTGCAATGCCACGTCCACGATCATGATGGCGTTCTTCTTCACCAGCCCGATCAGCAGCAGCGTGCCGATCACCGCGATGACCGAGAGGTCGAGGTTGAACAGCCAGAGCGTCGCGAAGGCGCCGAGCGCGGCGGCGGGCAGGCCCGAGAGGATGGTCAGCGGATGGACCAGCGATTCGTAGAGCACACCCAGCACCACATACATGATCAGCACCGCCGCGATCACCAGGAAGCCCTGGCCCGCCAGCGCCTGCTGGAAGACCTGGGCCGAGCCGGTGAAGCCCGTCACGATGGTCGGCGGCAGGCCGATCTCGCGCTCCACGGCCTTGATGGCGTTGACCGCGTCGCCGAGCGCCACGCCCGGCGGCGTGTTGAAGCCGATGGTCACGGCGGGAAGCTGGCCCTGGTGCGCGACGGTCAGCGGGCCGGAGCGCCGGTCGATGCTTGCCACCGCGGAGAGCGGCACCAGCCGCCCGGTGTTGGAGCGGATATAGAGCTTGGCGAGGCCCGTCTCGTCCCGCTGGTCCTCCGGCAGCGCCTCCACGATCACCGGATAGGCATTGGCCTGGCCGTAGATGGTCGAGATCTGCCGTGCGCCGAAGGCGGAGAAGAGCGCCTGGCGCACCTGGTCGATGGTCACTCCCAGCGCCGTCGCGCGGTCGCGATCCACGTTCACCAGCACCACGGGGCTGTCGAGCTGGAGGTCGGTGTTCACGTCCTGAAGCAGCGGCGAGCGCGAGAGTGCGGCCTCGAGCCGCGGCGCCCAGTCGTAGAGCTCGTCCAGGCGCAGGCCCTGCAGCGTGTAGAGGTAGAGCGTGCGCGACTGCCGGGCGCCGAAATTGATGTTCTGGATCGGCTGCACGAAGATTCGCATGCCCGGGACGCGCCCGGCGTCACGCCGGAGCTGCTGCATGACCGTCTGGATGTCGGGCCGCTGGCTGCGGTCCTTCAGCTGGATGAAGAGACGCCCCTGGTTGATGGAGGCCGAGCCGCCGACCGCGCCCAGGTTCGAGACGACGGCATCCACATAGGGCGACCGGCCGAAGATCTCCGCCACCTCGCCCTGCATCTCGGCCATGCCGTTGATGGAGGTGCCGCGCGGCCCCTCGGTGTTCACCGTCAGAAGGCCGGTGTCCTCGATCGGGAAGAAGCCCTTCGGGATGTTGACCGCCAGCCAGCCCGCGGCGCCGACCGAGAGCAGGAACACGAACCACACGACCAGCTTCGCCCGCAGCGCGTAGCCCAGCGCCCAGTTGTAGGAACTCTCGATGACGACGAAGCCCTTCTCAAGGGTCCGATCGAGCCAGCCGGGCTTGCTGTGGCCCGGCATGCGGCTGGCCATGAGCGGCGTCAGGGTGAGCGACACCACGCAGGAGGCAATCACCGCGAGCGAAACGGTGGCAGCGAAGGCGTTGAACACACGGCCCACCACGCCGCCCATCAGCAGGATGGGCAGGAAGACCGCGATGAGCGACAGCGTGATCGAAAGGACGGTGAAACCCACCTCCTTCGAGCCGCGGATCGCCGCCGCCAAGGGGTGCATGCCCTCCTCGATGTGCCGGACGATGGCCTCCAGCACCACGATCGCGTCGTCGACGACGAGGCCGACAGCAATGGTGAGGCCGAGCAGCGTCACGTTGTCGATGCCGTAGCCCATCACATACATCAGCCCGAAGGTGATGGAGAGGCTGATCGGCACCGCGACCGTGGGGATGAGCGTGGCGGTCACGCGGCGCAGGAAGAGGAAGCAGACCAGAACCACCAGCCCGATGGCGATGAAGAGGCTTTCCTGCACGTCGTGCACGGCGGCGCGGATGGAGACCGAGCGATCGAGGAAAACGCCGATCTCCGCACCTGGCGGCAGGGCCGCGCGCAGGCCCGGTAGGCTGTTGCGCACGCCGTCCACCACGTCGACGGTGTTCGCGTCCGGCTGGCGCTGCACGGCCAGAACCAGCGCGCGCTCGCCGTTGCGCCAGCTCGCGACGCGTTCGTTCTGCACGCCGTCGGCGACGCGGGAGATCTCGCTGAGCCGCACGGGGGCCGAGGCGCGGCCCGCCACCACGAGGTCGCCGAAGGCGGCGGCGTTCTGCGGCTGGTCGTTGGCGCGCAGCGTCAGCTGCTGCCGCGCGCCGGTCAGCAGGCCGACCGGCGTGTTCGAGTTGGCGGCGACGATCGACTGCCCGACCGTGTCGAAGGCCAGGCCCATGGCCGCGATGCGGTCGGGGTCGAGCCGGACGCGGACGGAATAGAGCTGCTCGCCATAGGTCACGACCTGCGCCACGCCCTGCACGCGGCTGAGCGCCGGGGCGATGATGGTGCTGGCGATGTCGTTCAGCCGGTAGAGCGGCGTGTCGCCGCCGGAGAGGGTCAGCAGCAGGACGGGGGCGTCCGCCGGGTTCACCTTCCGGTAGCTCGGCGGGATGGTCATCTCGATCGGCAGGCGGCGCTGGGCGCGCGTCATCGCGGCCTGCACGTCCTGCGCCGCGCTGTCGATGTTGCGGCCGAGCTGGAACTGCAGGGTGAGGTTCAGCGTGTCCTGGCCAGACGTGCTGCTCATCATCTCGAGGCCGGCGATCGTGCTGAACTCGCGTTCGAGCGGGAGGGCGACTGAGGTCGCCATGGTCTCGGGGCTGGCGCCCGCGAAGGTCGCGAAGACCGAGATGACGGGGAAGTCCACGCGCGGCACGGCGGCCACTGGCAGGCGCGTATAGGCCACGATGCCTCCGAGGACGGCCGCGGCCGTCAGGAGGCAGGTCATGATCGGGCGGCGGATGCAGAGCTCCGAGATGTTCATCGGCCGGCCTCCAGCGCCGAGACGCGCGCATTCGCCGCGCCCGTCACGGCGCGTTCCTCGACCCGCGTTCCGTCGCTGACGCGCTGGGCGCCCTCGACGATGATCTTCTCGTTGTTGGCGATCTGCCCGCGCACCACGGCCCGATCACCGACAATGCGGGACACCTGCACGGAGCGCCGACGCGCGACATTGCCGTCCATCACGAAGACGAAGCGGCCCTGCTGGCCCAGCTGCACCGCCGCAGCCGCGATCAGGATGGCGTTGTCCTCGACGGCCGGGGCGAGCATGATCTGCACGTACTGGCCAGGCCAGAGCCGTCCTGCGTCGTTGTTGAAGCGCGCCTTCAACGTGATCGTGCCGGTGTTCACGTCGACCTGGCTGTCCACGAAGACGAGCTGGCCCTCGACCGGCTGCTCGGTGTCGCCATCGGCCTGGGCGCGCACCGGCCCGGGGTTCCCCGAAGCGGTGGCGCGGCGGATGGTCGGCAGCCAGCGCTCGGGCACGTTGAACTGGACGAGGATCGGATTGGTCTGGGTGATGGTGGCGAGCGGGATCGGGCTGGTGTCTGCCTGCCGGACAAAGTTGCCGACCCTGAGCGGCAGCGAGCCCAGCACGCCGTCCACCTCGGAGGTGATGCTCGCGAACTCGATGTTGAGCCGTGTCTGCGCGATAATGGCCTGCGTGGCCAGGACATTGGCCGCGGCCGCAGCGGCATCGGCCTGGGCCTGTTCGAAGCGCTGCTGCGAGGCGTAGCTCTCGCCGCGCAGGCTCTGGTAGCGGGCGGCGTCGAGCTGGGTGCGGGTGGCGGCGGCACGGGCGCTGACGAGCTGCGCCTCCTGCTGCGCCAGCAGCGCCTGGTTCAGCCGGGCATCCAGGGTGAAGAGCAGCTGGCCGCGGCGCACGGCCTGGCCTTCGATGACGTGGACCTGGGTGATCTGGCCGTCCACGCGCGTGCGGACCGTGACGACGCTTTCCGACTGCACCGTCCCGTTCGCCAGGATCTCGATCGGCACCTGACCCACCACGGCAGGGTCGGTCGTGACCGCAACCGTCTGCTGAGCGGCGGCGGGGAAGGCGACAAGAACGGCAAGGACGGCCAGTCGAAGAATCATGAAATCACAGGCTCCCGTGCGGTCCGGCATCGGCTAGGCTGAGGGCAGTGAGCCGAGGAGCAAGACCGGCCTTCATTCACCAGCTATAGGTGTAAAAGCCAAATGACGAAAAAGCAACGATGACGCTCAAACGTCGCTCAAAAATTACGCATACCGTCGCGAAATTGGGGAAGGAACATTTTCGATGCGCCGCTGGCTGATTCTGGCTCTGCTGCTCCTGGCCCCCGCGGCCCATGCCTTTGACCTCCCCGGCCTTTCACGGGATTCCACCCAGTATCGCGAGCAGCTCGAGCGACGCTTCCCCGCCGGCGGCTCCGCTCAGCAGCGGCAGGCTGCCGAAACCCGCGCCACCACGGCCGAGCGGCAGAACAACTGGGCAGCAGCCGCCCAGGCCTGGGAGGACCGCGCCGCCCTCGGCGAGATGACCGCGCCGCAATGGCTGTCCCTGGCGCGGGCCCAGCTGCGCCGGAATCCGCCGGAAGCCGGGCGGGCTCTTTCGGCCGCCTGGCAGAACTTCCTCATGGTCCCGGCCGGCCCGCCGGAGATCCCCTCCCTCCTCGCCGTCGCCGAGGCGCTGCAGCGCCTGGAGCGCCCGGCGCAGCAGATCGCCGCGCTGGAGCAGGTCGTGCAGCGCGCGCCCAACGAGGCCCGCTACGCCCAGGCCCTCACCGAGGCCCGCCGCGCCGCCGGCCTGCTGGTCGCGCAAATCAACACAGAGGCGGAGGCCGAGCCGGCCCGCGCCTGCCTGGGCTTCACCCTGCCCCCCGCCCGCCGCGACGACTGGCAGCCGCAGGACTGGATGCGCCCCGAGACGCCCGTCCCCGGCCTCGCCTTCCAGCGCGACGGCGACCGGCTCTGCGTCGTCGGCCTGCCCCATGGCCGCACCACCCGCATCCTGCTGCGCGCCGGCCTGCCCGGCGAGGACGGGCTGCGGCTGATGCGCGACACGACGATCAACATCGCCATGCCGAACCGCCGGCCGCGGCTGGCCTTCGACAGCCGGTCCTTCCTGCTCGCCCGCGGCCAGGATGCGCGGGTGCCGCTGGCGCTCATGAATATCTCCGGTGTGCAGCTGCGCGTCGTGCGGCTGGCCGAGCGCAACTTCGTGCCCTTCACCCGCGACAACCGCCTCGGCGACGAGATCGGCTCCTGGACCGCGACGGAACTGCCCGACACCTGGGGCCGCGTCGTCTGGGAGGGCTCGGTCGAACTCCCGCGCGGCGAGCCTAACCAGCTCCAGCGGGTCACGGTCCCCGTGCCGCCGGCGGTCCGTGAGGCCGGACCCGGACTCTACATGATGGTGGTGAAGCCCAACGACGGCACGGCCGACGCGGGATCCCTGACCGCCACGCAGCCGCTGATCCTCACCGACCTTGGCCTCACCGCCTGGCGCGGTGAGGGCGGACTGGCCGTCCAGGCCCGCCACCTCGGCGACTCCCGCCCGGCCGGGGGCACGCGCGTCGCCCTGATGTCGCGCAACAACGAGATCCTGACTGACGTCCAGGCCGGCGAGGACGGCATCGCGCGCTTCCCCGCCGCCCTGCTGCGGGGCGAGGGCCCGATGGCGCCCGTCGCCCTCCATGCGAGCCTGGGCGACGACCTCGTCACGCTCGACCTCGATGCCGCCTCCTTCGACCTCTCGGACCGCGGCGTCTCCGGCCGCGAGCATCCCGGGCCTCTCGACGCCTTCCTCTGGCTCGACCGCGGCATCTACCGGCCGGGCGAGACGGTCCAGGTCATGACGCTGCTGCGCAACGTGGCCGGCATCCCCTCGGACGTGCCGCTCCGCCTGCGCCTGCGCCGCCCCAACGGCCAGGTGGCCGCTGAGTCGGTGGTGCGCGACGGCGGGCTCTGGCCCGTGACCCTGCCCACCGCCGCGCCGGTCGGCGTGTGGAAGATCGAGGCGCTGACCGACCCGCGCGCCCCGCCGGTCGGCGAGGTCAGCCTGCGCGTGGATGCCTTCGTGCCGGAGCGCCTCGCGGTCGAGGCCGGTCCGGCGTCGGGGCCGCTGGTGCCGGGCCGGCCGCTGGCCATCCCGGTCACCGCACGCTTCCTCTATGGCGCACCGGGCTCGGGACTGGAGGGCAACGCGGAGTTGCGCCTCGTTACCGAGCGAAGCCCCTTCCCTGCCCTCCAGGGCTACCTCTTCGGCCTGGAGGACGAGAGCTTCGCGCCCGACCTCATCACCGCCGACATGCCCGAGACGGACGACCAGGGTCGCGCGACGCTGGAGCTGACCCTCGCCCGCGCGCCGGACACCACGCGCCCGCTGCGCGGCGAGCTCGGCATCTCCGTGGAGGAGCCGGGCGGCCGCGCCACGCGGATCAGCCTGCCTCTGGCCGTCGCCGGCAACCCGCGCCTCGTGGGCATCCGCGGCCCGCAGGCGGTGAACGCCAATGCCGAGGCGGCCTTCGAAATGGTGGTCGCCGATCCCGAAGGGCACACCCTTCCCGCCGAGCTGAACGTACGCCTCGTTCGCGAGAAGCCGGACTGGCGCATCGTGCTGCGCGGCGGCAGCACCCGCTACGAGACCGTCTGGACCGACGAGCCGGTGGACACGGCGAACGTCCGCACCACGGCCGACGCCCCGGCCCGCTTCGCCCGCTCCCTGCCCTTCGGCCGCTACCGGCTGGAGGCGCGGGAGGCCAACGGCATGGCCATCGGCTCGGTGCGCTTCCGCTCCGGCTGGGTCGCGAGCGAGTCCGCGGAGGTGCCGGACAAGGTGGACGTGGCGGCCGACCGCCAGTCCTACGCGCCCGGCGACACCGTGACGTTGCGCGTCACCGCGCCCTTCGCCGGCCGCGCCAGCCTTGCCGTGCTGACCGACCGGCTGATGACGCTACGCGAGATCGACGTCCCCGAGGGCGGCACCGAGGTCCCGCTGACGGCCGACCCGGCCTGGGGGCCCGGCGCCTATGTCGCGGTGACGGTGTTCAGGGCGGGAGCACCGGCCAGCGCCCCCGGACGCGCGCTCGGCCTCGCCTGGGTGCAGATCGACCCGGCGGCACGGCGCCTCGACGTCGCGATATCAGGCCCCGAGCGCGCACGGCCCAACACCCGTGTGGAGCTGCCCGTGACGGTGGCCGGCGGCCAAGGCGCGGTGAAGCTGACGCTGGCCGCGGTGGACGAGGGTATCCTGCGCCTGACGCGCTTCGCCTCGCCCGACCCGCTCGCGCACTACACCGGCCGCCGCACCCTCGGCACCGACATCCGTGACGATTATGGCCGCCTGATCCGCCCGGACGACGCCACCCAGGCCGTGCTGCGGCAGGGCGGCGACGATGTGGGTGACCTCGGCGCGCTGCGGATCCCGCAGCGGAACGTCGTGCTGTTCAGCGGCGTGGTGGAGACCGATGCCGATGGCCGCGCCACCATTCCACTCGACCTCCCCGATTTCGCGGGCGAGCTGCGGCTGATGGTGGTCGCCTGGCAGGGCCCCCGCGTCGGCGCGGCCAGCCGCGCCATGACGGTGCGCGATCCGGTGCTGGCCGAGGCCCTGCTGCCGCGCTTCCTCGCCCCTGGCGACGAGGCCACGCTGCCCGTGCTGCTGCACAATCTGGAGCTCCCGCAGGGCGAGGTGAGCGCCACGCTCGCCGCCGAGGGCGCCATTGCGCTCGGCGGCCCGGCCCGGCTGGTGGCACGCCTCGCCACCGGCGCGCGCGCCCAGCCCACCACCACCCTGCGCGCGACCGGCGCCGGCGAGGGCATCCTGCGCCTCGCCGTCGCCGGACCGGACGGATTCTCCGCCTCGCGGGAGTCGCGGATCGAGGTCCGCTCCTCACGCGCGATCTCCTCCGTGGCCACGCTCACCGAGCTGGCGCCCGGCCAGGAGATGCGGATCGCGCCAGACGCGGCCCGCTTCGTCTCCGGTGCCTGGCGGGCCACGGCGCGGCTCGGCACGCCCGTGCGCTACGACGCCGAGGGCATGCTGCGCAGCCTGGAGGTCTATCCCTTCTCCTGCCTGGAGCAGCTTTCGTCCCGCGCGCTGGGCATCGGCGCCGCCACCAGCGAGGGCAGCACGCCGCAACAGGCCGTGCTCCTGCAGCGGGCGGTCGACGCCATCCTCTCGCGCCAGCGCTACGACGGCAGCTTCGGCCTGTGGTCGGCGCAGGGCGAGCCGGAGTTCTGGACCTCTGCCTATGCGGTGGAAGCCCTGATCCGCGCCCGCACGGCCGGCGCTGCCGTGGCCGATGCCGCGCTCAACGCCGCGCTGGACGACCTCGCCACGCGCCTGGAGGACACCACCGCCGAGCAACCGGCGGAATTCGCCGCCCAGGCCGCGCGGCTGAACGCGCTGTCGCTGGCCGGTCGGCACCGGCTGGGCGCTGCACGGCGGCTGATGGAGAGCCTCGACCGCCTGCCGACGCCGCTCGCACACGCGCAGCTCGGCGCGGCCTTCGCCCGGGCGGGCGACAGCGAGCGGGCCACCCGCGCCTTCACCGCCGCTCTCGCGGCTCCGGGACGGCGCGACTGGCTCTACGATTACGGCAGCGCCGCGCGCGACGCGATGGCGCTGGTCGTCCTGCTCAAGGAAGCACAGGCGCCGGCGGCGATGCTCCAGCAGGCGATGCAGCGCCTGCCGGGACCGGAGCTGACGCCGGCCCTCGCCTCCACGCAGGAGGCGGCCTGGGCGATGCTGGCCGCAGCCGCGCTCGGCCGCGACGGGCGGCCGGTGCGCGCCGCCTTCGAGGGCAATCCGGCGACGCGGGTCTTCAACGCGACGGCAGGCGGCGTGCTGCGCAACCTCGGCGACGCGCCGCTGCCGGTGATGCTCACCGTCACGGGCATCCCGACCGAGCCGCTGCCGGCCGGGCGGAACAACATGACGATCCGCCGGCGCTTCCTGGACCTCCAGGGCATGGCGCTGAACCTGGATCAGCTGCGCTCCGGCACCTCCTTCCTGATGGTGATCGAGGCTCGGGCGGATTCCGGGCAGGAGCACCTGGCGATGATCAGCCAGGGCCTGCCGGCGGGCTGGGAGATCCAGGCGCGGCTCGGGCCGGGCGCTGTGCCGGGCCTGCCAGGCCTCGGCGAGTTGGCCGAGCCCGACGCGACGCCGGCGCTGGACGACCGGGTGGCCGCGGCCTTCACCTTCAGCGCCGAGAACAGGGAGTTCCGCATGGCGGTGCGGTTGCGGGCCGTGACGGCGGGCCGCTTCGAGCTGCCGGGGGCGGAGGTGTCGGATATGTACCGGCCGGCCTTCTTCGCGCGGCAGGCCTCGGGGCGGATCGTTATCTTACCTTGATTTTTGCGCCCTCAAGCGCCGGGCGCTTCCTCCGACCGCTTGGCTTCGCCGCTGTAGCGCGCCATTTGCTCTCGGAAGCTTTGCCAATTGAAATCGGAACCTCCAAGAGCGTCCATTAGGGGGTCTTAAAGGCTGGCTGAGGGGGTGTCTAACTGCCCCTTCAAACCCGCCTTGGCGGAGATCAGGACCTCCCCCACCTTCCCGCCCTGCCGGTTCCCGCCGGCGATCGAGTAGCTGGTCTCCACCGCATCGATCTGGAACCGGGCAAAGCACCGGCGCACCCCCGGCACGTCATTGAGGCTGAGCAGCCATCCGCCCTGCAGGCCGGCCAGGGCGTCCGCCAGGTGCTCGAACTGCATCCGGCCGAACAGCCCCTCCCCATAGTCGGTCTCATTCCCCCAGTAGGGCGGGTCCAGATAGAAGAAGGTGGCCGGCCGGTCGTATCGGGCCAGGAGCTTCTCCCAGGGCAGGCATTCGATCACCACGCCGGCCAGGCGCTCGTGAACGGCCTCCAGCATGCTGGCCAGCTTCGTGACGTCGAACCGACCAGGCGTCCCGGGCGACACGCCGAAGTTCTGCCCCGCCACCTTCCCGCCGAAGGCCGTGCGCTGGAGGTAGAGGAAGCGGGCGGCCCGCTCCAGGTCCGTCAGGGTCGCTGGCGCGGCAGCCTTCAGCCTCTCGAACTCGGCGCGGCTGGTCACCTGCCAGCGAAGCATGTCCATGAATGGCACGAAGTGCCGCTGCAGGATCCGGAAGAGGTTCGTCACGTCCTGTGAGACGTCGTTGATCACCTCCGCCTTGGCCCGCCAGGGCCGGCGCAGGAAGACGCCCCCCATGCCGACGAAGGGCTCCACATAGGTCGTGTGGGGCACCTGGCCGAGCCGGAGGATGATCCGCTCGGCCAGGCGGCGTTTGCCGCCGAGCCAAGGGGCGAT
>JAQGHZ010000306.1 GCA_028291485.1 Rubritepida sp.
CCCATTCCGAGGACATCGCGGCCTTCGAACGCCGCCTCGGCCGACACAATCTTTAGGGAGAACGCTTCACATGCACATCGCAGTCCTGGGCGGCGACGGAATCGGCCCGGAAGTCACGGCCCAGGCCGTGAAGGCGTTGCGCGCCGTCGCGGCCAACGGTCCGCAATTCGAGATGACGGAAGCCAAGATCGGCGACGCCGCCTACGACACCACGGGCGATCCGCTGCCGGAGGCCACGGCCCAGCTCGCGGAGAAGGCGGACGCCATCCTCTTCGGCGCCGCCGGCACCTATGAAAGCGACCTCCGCCCGCCCGCGCAGCGCGGCGGCCACGGCCTGCTGCGCCTGCGCAAGCGCATGGACCTCTTCGCCAACTTCCGGCCCGTCTTCGCCTTCCCCGAGCTGATCGGCGCCTCCACCCTGCGGCGCGAGGCGATCGAGGGCGTGGACCTCGTGGTCCTGCGCGAGCTCACCGGCGACATCTATTTCGGCACGCCCCGCGGCATCCATGTGGAAAACGGCGAGCGCGTCGGCATCAACACCATGCGCTACAGCGAGAGCGAGGTACGCCGCGTCGCGCATGCCGGCTTCAAGGCCGCCCAGAAGCGCCGCAAGAAGCTCTGCTCGGTGGACAAGGCGAACGTCCTGGAGACGAGCCTGCTCTGGCGCGAGGTCGTGACCCAGGTCGGCCTCGAATATCCCGACGTGGAGCTCAAGCACGAATACGTGGACGCGATGGCGATGCTGCTCGTCCGCAAGCCGCGCGAGTTCGACGTGATCGTCACCGGCAACATCTTCGGCGACATCCTCTCAGATGCGGCAGCGATGCTGACGGGCTCCATCGGCATGCTGCCCTCGGCCTCGCTGAACGCAGAATCGCGCGGACTGTTCGAGCCGGTGCACGGCTCCGCGCCAGATATCGCGGGCAAGGACATCGCCAATCCGCTGGCCTCCATCCTCTCCGCCGCGATGATGCTGCGCCACTCGCTGAACAAGCCCGAGATGGCCGATCGCGTCGAGAGCGCCGTGCGCCGCGTCCTCGCCGAGGGTTACCGCACGGCCGACATCATGGAGGAGGGCGCCACCCTCCTCGGCACCGACGCCATGGGCGACGCCGTCGCCCGGGAGATCGCGCGCCTGACCCACTGAACCGGATTTCGCCTACAGGGAGAACGAACATGAAAATATGGACCACCCGCCGCGCCGTCCTCGGCGCGGCCCTCGCGGCGCCCATGATCGCCCGGGCGCAGGACAACTGGCCCAGCCGGCCGATCCGCTTCATCGTGGCCTTCGCCGCGGGCGGCGCGGCCGATACCGCGGCACGCTCCATCGCCGCCGACATGCAGGAATCGCTCGGGCAGAACATCGTCATCGAGAACCGCACGGGCGGCAACGCGACCATCGCCGCCAACGCCACGCTGCAATCGCCGCGCGACGGCTACACCTTCCTGGTGGATGCCGCGAACCAGCTCACCAACCCCGTGCTGATGCGCGACCTCGGCTTCGACTACCAGCGCGACTTCGTGCCGGTGACGCAGATCTGCTCCTTCCCGCAGGTGATCGCGGTGAAGACGGAGTTTCCCGCGCGCAACCTCGCCGAGTTCATCGCCTATGCGAAGGCGAATCCCAACACGATCAGCATCGGCACGCCGCCGGCGGCCGGCATGGCACATCTGGCGCTGGCCGCCTTCGAGCAGCAGGCCGGCGTGCGCCTGGTTCACGCGCCATATCGTGGCGGCGCGGATGCGGCGCGCGACATCATGTCCGGCAGCATCGACGCGGTGCTGATCACCACCAACTCGGTGCGGCCGCCCGTCGCCTCCGGCAAGGCGCGCGTCCTCGCGGTGACGAGCATCGAGCGCATCCCCTCCCTGCCCGACGTGCCGACCATCGCGGAGTCCGGCTTCCCCGGCTACGACATGAACGACTGGAACGGCGTCTTCGCCGCGACGGGCACGCCGATGGGGCCGATCATGCGCATCGCCTCGGCCGCTGCGGTCTCCGCGCGCGCGGCGGCGGTGCGGACACGCATGGACCCCGCCGGTGCGATCATGGTCGGCAGCTCGCCGGAGGCCTTCGCGAACTGGCTCACAGACCAGCGGCGGACGGCGGTGGAGGTGGTGCGTTCGGCAGGGATCACCCTGGGCTGAGCGGCCGCGCCGGGCGCGTTATTCTTTGTTACCCTCCAGCCCCTGGCTTCCGCGGGCCGGGCGCTATCACATGGGGCTCCCGGCGCCTGTTCACTCCAGACGGAATCATCTGGCGGATCGAAGCATGCGCCGAAACAACGGGTTCGACCGGCTGATGTGAGCCCGCCCGGACACGCGCTCTGGAGTGCGACGCATGCGGGTTTCCCCGACCAGGCCCGGATCGGGCCGAAGAACATTCGCACTGGCCCTCGCGGCTTGTGGTCTGCTGGCCGGTTGCGGCACCTCGGGCATCCAGGTGGAGCGCGAGGCCCACCTGCCTCCCGGCAGCGCCGGCGCCAGCTTCATGGTGCTGGCCGCCAGGGGGCAGGACAGCGACCCCGGCTATGCGCGCAATGCCGAGCTGGTCGCCGCCGAGCTCACCGCACGCCATTTCGTCCGGGTGATGGAACCCGCTGCCGCGCGTTTTGCCGTGATGGTCTGGGAACGAAGCCGCGACACGCCCGCCAGGGCGACCCGGCTGGGGGATTCGCCCACGTCCGGCTCGCGAGGCCGCGGCAGAGGTGGATCCTTCGGCGGCGGAATGGGCATGTCGGGCGGCGGCCGCACGCGCGGCGATTCGTCTCCGGTCGAGACGTCCGGTCCCGGTCCACGCCCCGTGCGTCGCGTCGAGATCCAGATCTACGACATCACGCAGCCG
>JAQGHZ010000322.1 GCA_028291485.1 Rubritepida sp.
AGCCGCAGCGCGGCGCGCGGGTCCTCGGCCTCCATCAGCCGCTTGAGCTCGCTCCAGACGCGTTCGACGGACAGGCGCGAAAGCCCCGGCACCGCTTCGCGAATCGCCTGGACCGCGACGGGATCGGGCTCCGTGCCGCCATAGCGCGCGTGGAAGCGGAAGAAGCGCAGGGCGCGCAGATAGTCCTCGCGCAGGCGCTGGGCCGCATCGCCCACGAAGCGCACGCGATGCGCCGCCAGGTCCGCTTCGCCGTCGAAGTAGTCGTGCAGCACGCCGTCGGCGCCCATCGACATCGCATTGATGGTGAAGTCGCGCCGCTCGGCGTCCTCACGCCAGTCGGTGGTCCATTCGACCTCGGCGTGACGGCCGTCGGTGGTGATGTCGCGGCGCAGCGAGGTCACCTCGATGGGCACGCCGCCCAGCACCGCCGTCACCGTGCCGTGCGCGAGGCCCGTCTCAAACACCCGGAAGCCCGCCGCCTTCAGCCGTCGCGCGATCTCTTCCGGCGGATAGGGCGCCGCCATGTCGAGGTCGCGCACCGGCAGCCCCGCCCGCGAATCCCGCACGCAGCCGCCGACCGCCCGGGACTCCGGCAAGGCGGCGAAGACCTTCCGGGGCCCCTCGGCGCGCAGGTAGTCCGGCAGGCTCACCGCGAGGTGCCTCGGACGATCCCGCCGCGCTCCATCCGCGCAGGCACGTAGGTATCGCCCTCCAGGCTGCGCTCCAGCCCGTAATACACCGCCGCCGCCACCCCGCAGGCCACGCCGATCGCCGCCAGCATCACCAGCCGGCGCGAGGGCTCATGCCCCGGCTTCCGCCCCGCGACCCGCCACCAGACGAGATAGGCCAGGAAGGGCAGCGCGAAGAAAAACAGTTCGATGAGGACGCCCATGAGGCTGTCCCTAGCCGGCCCGCAGCGCCGTGGCGAGGGTTACCAGGATGGTCGCCGTCGCCCCCCAGATGAAGTGCTCGCCATGCGGCCAGACCCAGTATTCCCGCATCCGTCCCTTCCACTCGGCCCGCTCGCGGCGCGGGGCCGCGGGGTCGAGCAGGACGGAGAGCGGCAGCTCGAAGGCCGATTCCACCTCGTCCGGCGAAGGGACGAGCGTGAAGCCCGGCCGCAGCGAGGCCAGGATCGGCGTGATCTCATAGCCCGTGCCGGTCAGGTGCCGCGGCAGGCGCCCCATCACGCGCGGCAGGGCCGGGTCCAGCGCCACCTCCTCGAAGGCCTCGCGCAGGGCGGCCTCCTCGGGGGATTCGCCCGGCTCGATGCGGCCGCCGGGAAAGCTGACCTGGCCGGCATGGTTGTTGAGGTGCGAGGCGCGCTGGGTCAGCAGCACGCCCGGCTCGTCGCGGTGCAGCACAAGGGCCACCAGCACGGCGGCCGGCTTGATGAGGGTGCCGGGCGGCAGCAGATGGTCGTCGCCGGTGGGCGGCGGCATGGCCTCCAGGAATCCAGGATCACGCAGCCGGGCGCAAAGCTCCTCGGCCGTCACTCCGCCGCCACGTCGAGCACAGGCTCCTCGTCGATCGGAAAGAAGACCCCCTCGCTCCAGACGCCCATGACGTGCCGTCCTTCCAGAGCCTCCGTCACCGCCAGGGCCACCATCTCGTAGAAGACGGGCCGGGCGATTCGCGCCTCGAGGCCGGGCCGGACGGTGATGTAGGGCCGCGGCTCGCGGGTACGTGGGTCCAGCTGGATGCGGATCGGGTGGTCCGCGTTGCAGGGGATCACCTCGTCGCAATTGGTGCGGAAGCTGAGGCATTGCCGGATCGGCCCGCCATCCCCGCAATCGCAGTCGCGCCAGACCATCTCGACCGCCACGAAGGGGGCGTCCTCGACGGTAATCCAGCCTTTTTCCACAGGCGTCTCAAGGAGATAGCCGCCGCAGGCCTCGCGCTTCAACACCGAGGCGAAGAGGCAGACCAGCTCCTTCCGGTTGATCGGGGTGCCCTTGTAGAACCAGGTGCCGTCCCGGGCGATCCGCATGTCGATGCGGCCGTTATCCTGCTTCTGCCGCCCCTGAATGACGTGGGGGGGCAGCTTGCCCAAGGATTGGTCAATCCGCCGTGCGCAGTCGGGGAGACCCTCCCCAATCGATGCTTTGATCCCAGCTTCGGGCGGCATAGGGTTTCCTGAGCAATCACCATGTGGTCCCGGCGTGGCCGCCCAACGCAGCATCGCCTCCACACCTCGTCAATATGGGAATCGTAACTAGATGGGTGAAGTGGCTGACGCAGAATCCCTGATCGCCGAGATCGAGGCCCTGGGCGGCAAGCTCCAGAGGGCCCGCCAGTCGATCGGCCGGGTGATCTTCGGCCAGGACGAGGTGGTGGACCAGGTGCTCATCACCCTGCTCTCGGGCGGCCATGTGCTGCTGGTGGGCGTGCCGGGCCTGGGCAAGACGAAGCTGGTGGACACGCTGGGCACGGTGATGGGGCTTGACGCACGGCGCGTGCAGTTCACCCCCGACCTGATGCCGGCCGACATCCTGGGCAGCGAGGTCCTCGAAGAGGGCGCCGACGGCAAGCGCGCCTTCCGCTTTCTCCAGGGCCCGGTCTTCTGCCAGCTGCTGATGGCCGACGAGATCAACCGCGCCTCGCCGCGCACCCAGTCGGCGCTGCTGCAGGCGATGCAGGAGCACAAGGTGGCGATCGGCGGGCAGATCCTGCCCCTGCCGGAGCCCTTCCACGTGCTGGCCACGCAGAACCCCATCGAGCAGGAGGGCACCTATCCCCTCCCCGAGGCCCAGCTCGACCGCTTCCTGCTGGAGATCGAGGTCGATTACCCGGATGCGGCGGCCGAGCGGGCCATGCTGCTCGCCACCACGGGTTCCAGCGAGGCGCAGCCCATGGCGGCCATGACGGCACGTGAGCTGGTTGCGGCCCAGGCGCTGATCCGGCGGATTCCGGTGGGCGAGCAGGTGGTGGACGCCATCCTAAGGCTGGTCCGCGGTGCGCGGCCCGGCCCGGACGGGCCGGCCACGGTGCGCGACAACCTGGCCTGGGGCCCCGGCCCCCGCGCCGCCCAGGCGCTGATGCTGGCCACGCGCGCGCGGGCCGTGCTGGATGGGCGGCTCTCGCCGAGCCTGGACGACGTGCTGGCGCTCGCCGAGCCCGTGCTGCGGCACCGCATGGCCCTCTCCTTCGCGGCCCGGGCCGACGGGGTGAAGCTCTCGGACGTGATCGTCGAGCTGAAGGCCAGTCTTGGCTAGCCCCGCCGCCGCATCCTCCTCCCCTGGGCACCTCCGGGCAGAGGTTGCCGCCGCCCGGCTGCCGCCGCTCATCGTCGCGGCCCAGCGCGTCGCCAATACCGTGATGCAGGGGGTGCACGGGCGCCGGCGCTCGGGCCATGGCGACGCCTTCTGGCAGTTCCGCGCCTATTCGCCGGGGGATGCCGCCTCGTCCGTGGACTGGCGGCAGAGCGCCAAGGCCGACCGGCTCTTCGTGCGCGAGACGGAGTGGGAGGCGGCGCAGACGGTGCTGCTGTGGCGCGATCCCTCGCCGTCGATGCATTGGCGGTCGGACAGGAACCTCGAGGAGAAGGCCGCGCGGGCCGACCTGCTGCTGCTGGCGCTGGCCTCGCTGCTGCTGCGCGGCGGCGAGCGTGTGCGGCTGATGCCGGGCGACCGGCAGGCCTTCATGGGGCGATCGGCACTGCCGGCGCTGGCGGCGGCGATGATGCGCCCGGCGCCACCGGAGGCCGAGGAGGTCACGCTGTCGCGGTATGCGCGGCTGGTGATGTTCGGCGACTTCCTGCAGCCCCTGCCGGAGTTGCAGGCGATGCTGTCCCGCTACGCGGCGCGGCCGCTGCGGGGGCAGATGCTGCAGATCCTCGATCCGGCGGAGGAGAGCCTGCCCTATTCGGGTCGGATCCGCTTCGACGGGCTGGAGGGCGAGGCGCCCCTGCTGGTGCCGCGGGTGGAGACGATCCGGGGCTTGTACGCCGAGCGCCTGGCGGCGCATCGCGACGGGCTTTCGACCATGGCGCGGGCGGCGGGCTGGGGTTTTTCGACCCACCGCACGGACCAGCCGCCGCATCTGGCCCTGCTGTCCCTATGGCAGGCGTTGGCGCCGTCATGAGCCCGTTCTATGCTTGAGAATGAATTTTATCGGAAGTGCGGGAACATGAGGTTCCTGCCAGGGGGTTTGGGGGGCGGCGCCCGCCAATGATCACCTTCGCCGCCCCTCTCTTGCTGTTGGCGCTCCCGGCCCTGCCTTTGCTGTGGTGGCTCCTGCGCGTCACCCCGCCTCAGCCCCGCCGGATGGACTTCCCCGCGGCGATGCTGTTGCGCGACCTCCCCCTCGCCGAGGAGACCCCCGCGCGCACCCCCTGGTGGGTGCTGCTGATGCGCATCGCGGCGGCGGCGCTGCTGATCCTCGGCCTGGCCCGACCGGTGCTGGGCCCGAGCGCCACCGGCGCCGGCGAGGGCACGCTGCTGCTGGTGCTGGATGACGGCTGGGCCTCGGGGCCCGACTGGCCGCTGCGGGTGGCGATCGCGCAATCCGAGCTGGACCGTGCCGGCCGCGAGGGTCGCCC
>JAQGHZ010000369.1 GCA_028291485.1 Rubritepida sp.
CCCTGAGGTCGCGGTAGGTGAGGACCCTCGTTCCAGGTGGAGCTCCAGTGTTCACCGCGAAGGGGTCTGATTGGGTCATGCCACCGTGCCCGGCATGCGCGCCCGCCGCCGACATATCGGTTCGCGCAGCCTGCCCGGTGCCAGCCGAACCATGCCCCATGGCAGCGTGATCCACGGCCGCCTGCTGAGGCATTCCCGCCGAAGGTGCTTGCGCTGGGCGACGGCCTCCCGTGGGCGGGCGCGTGGCGGCGCGCTGCGCTCGGCCAGGCGGGCTCGTCGCGGCGGTCCCCTGCATGGCGGATTGATCCGTGCCGGGCATGTTCGAGTGGTCCATCCCCGCCATGGCGGCTCCGCCCCTGCTGTGATCCATGCCTGCCATGTTCGAGTGATCCATCCCCGCCATAGCTCCCGATCCGCTGGGCTGGGCACCTCCGGCCGAGTGAGTCATCCCGGCACCGCTCATGCCTCCCGCCGCCGCGGAACTTCCCGAACCCGCCATCGCCGAGTGATCCATGCCTCCCATGGAGCCCATGCTCATCGGCGCGACCTGGCCGGGCCGATCCACCTCAGGCCTGGGGGTGCCGCGGTCGAGGCCCGTGGGACCGTAAGGGCCGCCCATGTCCGCCATCGTGAGCAGCGGACGCTCGCGGTGCGGTGGGAGCGGCAGCATCGGCAGGCCTTCCTGCGCGGCGAGGCTTGCGCTTGCGAAGCCCTGCCGTCCCATCGACTCCCCGAGGATCTGGAACTGCCGTCCACCCGTGGGACGTACGAGCACGTCGAATGTCTCGGCGGGCGCGATGCGCATCTCATCTACGGTGACCGGGCGGACGTCATTCCCGTGGGCGTGGACCACCGTCATTTCGAGACCAGGAATCCGCAAGTCGAAGTGGCTCATGGCGGCAGAGTTGATGAAGCGTAGCCGGACCGTCTCGCCCGGCCGGTACACCGCAGTGAAATTCTCCTGCGGGGGGAGCCCGTTCACGAGGAAGGTGTAGCCCGTCACGTCCTCGATGTCGGTGGGATCCATTCGCATGTCAGCCCACATCATCCGGTCCCGGACGATCGCTGATCGTGCGGCGCCGTCGGGCGCGCGGGACAGCTCCCGCACCAAGCTCGTCAACGTCCGCTTGTTGTAGTTGTAGTGGCCCGGATCGCGCTTGAGGTTTTCGATAACCCGGACCGGATTCTCGTCGATCCAGTCGGACAGGACGAGCACATAGTCCCGATCGTAGGAATACGGCGCCGGACGGGCTGGATCGATGATCAGTGGGCCGTAAATGCCCGACTGCTCCTGCGTTCCGGAGTGGCTGTGGTACCAGTAGGTGCCCGACTGGATGAGTGGAAACCGATACTGGTGCGTCTGCCCCGCCGGGATGCCCTGGAAGCCGTCGCTGATACCGGGGACGCCGTCCTGACCGCTCGGCAGGATGAGGCCATGCCAGTGGATGGAGGTGTCCTCCCGCAGCCGGTTCGCGACGTTGATCACCACCTCCTCGCCCTCCCGGAAGCGGAGGAGCGGCGCAGGAACCTGCCGATTGATCGCCATAGCTGGGCGCGGCCGCCCGGTGATGTTGCGCGTCACGTGCTCAAGGGTGAGGTTGAACTCCCTTGGCGCGGCGCGCCCCATTCGCGGCTGCGCCAAAGCGGGACCGGACACAGCTGGAAAGGCGATCAGCCCGACGCCCGCCGTGAGCGCCTGGCGTCTCGACAACTTCAATCCGCTCATCGGCTCTGTTCTCCAGCTGGAATCCGTCTCGACATGCCCGCCAAGAATGGCGGTCGGGCTTTGTCCCTGCAGTCATGACCACGCCCAGCGATATCGCCGCGCTTCGGAAGTGGAGCAATGGCCGCGATGGGCTAGCAACAAAACGTCAAGGTTGAACCGGGGCTCACGCCCAGCAAGTTCCCTATAGTGGCGACAGCAGATCCGCGACTGACGACCAGGTTCGAACGAACCTGGGTGAGCGGCCCGCTCGGAGTTCCCGCCGATCCGGGGAACAAGACGGGATTCGATCCCGTGCGCCCAGGCGCGACCAATTGGAGTACGACGTGATGAAATTGAAGTCTCTTCCTGGTGCCACCGCGCGTGGGTTGCTGGTAGTCGGCGGAGTGTCGCTGCTCGCCGTCGCGTGCGCGCCAGCCGGTGGTGCGCCGCAGGCCTCGGCGCCGCCTGCCTCCCAGATGTCCCTCCAGCCCGCTCAGCCCGCCCCTCCGGCCGCTGGCGGCATGGCAGGCATGGATCACTCGAACATGCCCGGCATGCGCTCCGGCACGCCGGGTGGGCAGCCTATGGCTGGGCATGACATGTCCGGGATGGATATGCGCAGCATGATGGCCCACTGTGCCCAGATGCGGGCGGACGCCGCTCGTGGCAGCTCGACCGGCATGCAGTCGATGATGGCGCAATGCAACGAGATGGATCGTTCGATGGGCCAGGGCAGCTCCCGCCCGTCTCGCTAGACGCGACCGGCCCCGAGGCAGCCGCCCCGGGGCCAACGCATCTCAAGCCTTCCCGCGACGGCGGATCGCGTGCCGGACGCCGTCGGCGACCACGGATGCTGCGCTACGGCTGTGTCAGGCAGCCATCTTTCGGCATTCGGCAGCGCACCGGCGACACGCTTCTGCGCAAGCCTGCATCGCAGCATCACCCTGGCCGTGCTTCTCGCAGTCCGTTGCGCAGGCTTCGCAAACCTCGGCGCATACGGCGCAGACCCGCATATGATAACCGGAGCCCCTGATCATAAAGTCGGCGGCCGTGGCGCAGTGATGTGAGCCTTTTCCGCGTGATGGCCGCCCTGATCCAGGCAATGACTCGTCGTCGCCAGGCAGGCGCGATGGCAGTCGAGACAGGCCTCGATGCAGGCCTCCATGTCGGTGTGGTGCACGGTCATCTCCTCATTTCTGTGCACCATGAAGAACGATCCGCAAGACTTCCGGTACAGCTTGACCTTCCCGTGATGGGAGGCGGCACATTGCTGCCGTCAGAGCAAACCGACCCGCCAAGGCGGACCTCCCGGGAGACTGCACCATGAGCGGTCAGCACCAAGGCCACGAACACGGGCACCACCGCGAGCCCGGCTGCGGTCATCAGCACGAGCATGGGCAGCACGGCCACGGTGCCGCGCCGGAAGCCGACACGTCCCTGGTCACCGACCCGGTCTGCGGCATGAAGGTGGACCCAACGACCTCGAAGCACCGCGTGGCGTACGGGGGAACCACGTTCCACTTCTGCTCGGCCGGGTGCCGCACGAAGTTCCGGGCCGACCGAAGGAAGTACCTGAAGCCGAAGGCGGAGCCCCCGCCGACGGCACCTGAGAAGGGCACCAACTAAACCTGCCCCATGCACCCGCAGATCCGCCAAGTGGGGCCGGGCAACTGCCCTATTTGCGGCATGGCGCTGGAGCCGGTGGATGTCACCGCCGAGGCCGAGCCCAACCACGAGCTCATCGACATGACGCGGCGCTTCTGGATCGGGCTCGCGCTGACCGTCCCCATCGTGGCTCTGGAGATGGGCGCCCACATCCCCCGCCTTGGGCTGCACCAATTCCTGTCGCCGACCATGTCGACCTGGATCCAATTCCTGCTCGGGACACCGGTCGTGCTCTGGGCGGGCTGGCCGTTCTTCACCCGTGGCTGGCAGTCAATCGCGAACCGCAGCCTGAACATGTTCACGCTGATCGCGATCGGCACCGGCGCCGCCTACCTCTACAGCCTGGTCGCGACCTTCGCCCCAGGGATCTTCCCGGAGAGGTTTCGCGGCATGGAAGGGACGGTCGCCGTCTACTTCGAGGCGGCTGCCGTCATCACCGTGCTCGTGCTGCTCGGGCAGGTGCTGGAACCGCGGGCGCGCGAGCAGACGGGCGGCGCCATCCGTGCCCTGCTGAACATGGCGCCCAAGACGGCGCGGCGCCTGAAGGAGGACGGCGAGGACGAGGAGATCCCGCTGTCGGAGGTGCAGGTCGGCGACCGGCTGCGCGTGCGGCCGGGCGAGAGCGTGCCGGTGGATGGCGAGGTGCTCGAGGGCGGCGGCACCGTGGATGAGTCCATGGTCACGGGTGAATCCCTGCCAGTCGAGAAGGCGTCGGGCTCGCAGCTCATCGGCGCCACGGTTAGCGGCACCGGCGCACTCGTGATGCGCGCGGACAAGGTCGGGTCCGACACAATACTCGCGCGCATCGTCGCCATGGTCGTGGAGGCGCAGCGCAGCCGGGCGCCCATCCAGCGCATGGCCGACACAGTGGCGGGCTACTTCGTCCCCGCCGTTATCGCCATCGCCGCTCTCTCCTTCGCGGCCTGGGCCATCTGGGGCCCGGCACCGGCGCTCTCCTACGGCCTGATCGCCGCCGTGTCCGTGCTCATCATCGCCTGCCCCTGCGCGCTCGGCCTGGCGACGCCGATGTCGATCATGGTCGGCGCCGGCAAGGGCGCCGGGGTGGGAGTGCTCATCAAGTCGGCCGAGG
>JAQGHZ010000381.1 GCA_028291485.1 Rubritepida sp.
TGACCCTGCGGGCCGGCGTGCGGCAGACCTTCGGCAACACGGCTTTCGATCCCACGCCGAACCTGCCGCTCCAGCGCACCGGAAGCCAGGACTACGACGCCACGACCTGGTCGGCCGGCGCTTCCTACCGGCCGGTTCCTTCGATCGCGCTGCGGGCCAATGCCTCGACGGGCTTCCGCGCGCCGACCGCGACGGAGCTGGCTGCCGATTTCACCGCGCTCGGCGGCGGGCGCACCTTCGGCAATGCGAACCTGAAGCCTGAGACCAATCTGCAATACGAGGTCGGTGCCGCCTATTTCCGTCCGGGCTTCCGCGCGGATCTGGCGCTGTTCCAGAATACCATCTCGGACCGCATCATCACCCGCGTCCGCCCGCGCGACAGCACCACCGGCGACTACGCCAACAATGCCGGCGACGTCGTGGTGCGCGGGCTGGAGATGCAGCTGGAGGCCGATCTCGCGCGGCATCTCGGCATCGAGACCTTCCGCTGGCGGGCCAATGTCAACGCCTCGTGGAACTTCGACATGCGCGACGACGGCGCGGCGGCCACGGCCAATACGCGCAATGTCGAGCGCATGTACCGCTATCAGGCGGGGATCAGCACGACGGTCAGCCAGCCGCGCTGGGACGTGTCGCTGCAGGGCATCCTGCGCGGCCCGGTCTACTACAACACGGAGGAGAACCTGCTGATCCCGCAGGCCGAGCCCTTCCGCGAGTACGTGCATCGCAAGGGCGCCTTCTGGGTGTTCAACCTGCGCGGCAGCTTCCAGCCGCTGCCGGAGCGCGCGCCGAACGTCCGCGTCTTCGGCGCCATCAACAACATCCTGGACAAGAACTACCACGCGCTCTTCATCGCGACGGCGTCCAACCCCTTCCTCGGCGATGCGCGCTTCGCCCAGGGCGGACGCGGCAATTCGGCGCCGGGGCGCGAGTTCATCGGCGGCGTCAGGTTCACCTTCTGACGATGCGCCGCCGCACCCTCTTCGCCGCGCCTCTTCTGCTGGCCGCGGGCCCAGTGCGCGCCGCAGGCTGGCCGCGCGCGATGGAGGACGGGCTGGGGCGACGCGTGGAGATCGCGGCGCCGCCCCGGCGCATCGTCGGCATCTTCGCCTCCAACGTGGAGATGCTGGCCTCGCTCGGCCTCGTTCCTGTTATCGTGGGGATCGAGGCCTACACGCGCTTCCCGCCGGAGGTCGTGAACCTGCCCAAGGTGGGGGGGCGGCTGGGCTTTTCGGCCGAGGCCATCGCGCGATTGCAGCCGGACCTCGTGGTGATGACGCCGGCGCGGCAGGCGGCGCATCTTCTGATCGAGCCGCTGTCGCGCCTGGGCATTCCCTGCCTCGTGGTGATCCATGGGGATATGCCGCGGATCTTCTCCAACATCGAGCTGCTGGCCCGCGCCACGGGCACGGAGGAGCGGGCCGCACAGCTGCTGCGCGGCCTGCCGGCGCGGCTCGATGCGGTGGCGGCTGTTATCGCGGGCCGGCCGCCGGTGCGCGTCTTCCTCGAGACCGCCTCGACCGGACGCGGCGCCTACAGCACACCCCGGCCGGACACCTACACCATGGACATCCTGCTCCGCGCGGGGGGCGTCCCGGCCCTGCCGCCGCTGCCCGCCGCGGGGCCGCCGCAGGTCTCGGGCGAGGCGATCCTGCGCGCCAATCCCGACGTCTATCTCGTCGCCGGGCGGCCGGACCAGGCGGCGGAGGTGGCGCTGCGCCCGGGCTTCGACGGCATCGCGGCGGTGCGCAACGGCCGCGTGCATGTGGTATCGCGCGCGGAACTGCTGATCCCGGGACCGCGCGCCGTGGACGGCGTGGAGAGCGTCGCGCGGATCCTGCATCCGGAGGCCTTTGCCGCGTGATCTTTCTCCTGCCGGTGATCGGGCTCGCAGCCGGGCTGCTGCTGGGCGCCGAGACGCTGAGCCCGGCCGAGATGCTGGCGCTCGTCACCGATCCTGATACGCCCATGTCGCATCTCATCCTGCAATGGCGCCTGCCGCGCGTCCTGGCGGCGGGCTGCGTCGGCGCGCTGCTGGCGCTGGGCGGGGCGATCTTCCAGGGCGTCTTCCGCAACCCGCTGGCCGAGCCCTATCTGCTCGGCAGCGCGGGCGGCGCGGCGGTGGGCGCGACGGTCGCGCTGCTGGTGGTGCTGCCCTTCTCGGCGGCGCTGGCGCTGCCGCTGCTGGCCTTCCTCGGCGCCTGGGGCGCGACCTGGCTGGTGCTGGCGATGGCGCGGCTGACCGGGCGTGCCTCGATCGCGGCGCTGCTGCTGGCGGGCGTCGCGGTGGCGGCCGTGCTGGCGGCGGTGCGATCCTTCCTCATGCTCGCGCTGTCCGACGAGACGGTGAGCCTGCAGGCGGTGCTCTCCTGGGCGCTGGGCGGGGTACAGACGCCCTCCTGGCCGGAGCTCGGGCTGCTGGGCGCGCTGACGGTGGCGGCGGTCGCGTTGAGCCAGTCGCTGGCGCGTGGGCTGGACCTGCTGGGTCTCGGCGAGGGCTTGGCGGAAAGCTTCGGCCTGGCGGTGCGGCGCTTCGTGGCGCTGGCGGTGCTGGCGGCGGCCTTCATCGTCGCGGTCTCGACGGTCTGGGGCGGGCTGGTGGGCTTCGTGGGACTGATGGCGCCGCATCTCGCGCGCTGGCGGCACGGGCCCTTGCATGGCGGGCTGATGCCGCGGGCGGCGGCGATCGGGGCGGGGCTGGTGATGCTCTGCGACGGGCTGGCGCGCGCCGTGCTGCCGCCGGCGGAGATTCCCCTCGGGCTGGTGACGGCGCTGATCGGCGGGCCCTTCTTCCTCCTCATCCTGGCGCGCGAGGTGCGGCGTGGCTGAAGTGGCGCTGGAGGGCAGGGGGCTGCAGTTTTCCGCGAGCGGTTCCCCGCTCGTCCATGGCGTTTCGACGGCGCTGGTGGGCGGCGCCGTGCTGGGGATCATCGGCCCCAACGGCGCGGGAAAATCCACGCTGGTGAAGCTGCTGATCGGCCAGCTCACGCCCGATGCCGGCGAGGTCACGCTGATGGCCCGCCCGCTCTTCGACTGGCCGCGCCGGGAGCGGGCCGCCTTGATCGGCCACCTGCCGCAGCATTTCGAGCCGCACTGGGATTATCGCGTCGACGAATTGCTGCGCCTCGGCCTCGACCGCGCCGGGCCGAGGGCCTCGTCCCTTGCCGACCTCGCCGCGAATTTCGGGCTTGTGCCGATCCTGAAGCGCCACTGGTCCACGCTCTCCGGTGGCGAACGCGCAAGGGCGCTGGCCGCCGCCGTGCTGGCGCCCGACCCGCCCGTGGTGCTGGCCGACGAGCCGGCCGCCGCGCTCGATGTCGGGCAGGCGGCGGCGCTGATGGCGCGGCTGGGCAAGCTCGCCGATGGCGGCGCGGCGGTGGCTGTCGTGGTGCACGACCTCAACCTCGCCGCGCGCTGGTGCGACCGGCTGCTGCTGATGGAGGGCGGGCGCGCGGTGATGGAGGCCAGCCCGGCCGAAGTCCTGGAAAGCCCCGAGCTGGACCGCGTCTTCGCCACCCGTTTCCAGCGCGTCGCCCTGCCCGGCGGGGGAATGGTCCTGGCCCCTGGGGAGGCCGCCGGATAGCCCTGGCGCGCCCCGGTCGCTATATTGTCCGGCTGATCCAAGAACAACGCCGCACCACAGGACTTTGCCCTCATGCCCCAGTACCGTTCGCGCACCACCACCCATGGCCGCAACATGGCCGGCGCCCGTGGCCTCTGGCGCGCCACCGGCATGAAGGACGGCGATTTCGGCAAGCCCATCATCGCCATCGCCAACAGCTTCACGCAGTTCGTCCCGGGCCACGTCCACCTGAAGGACCTCGGCCAGATGGTCGCGCGGGAGATCGAGAAGGCCGGCGGCGTCGCCAAGGAGTTCAACACCATCGCGGTGGATGACGGCATCGCCATGGGCCATGACGGCATGCTCTACAGCCTGCCCTCGCGCGAGCTCATCGCCGATGCGGTCGAGTACATGGTCAACGCGCATTGCGC
>JAQGHZ010000407.1 GCA_028291485.1 Rubritepida sp.
GTTATAGTGGATGGCGAGGTCGAAGCCCGCCTCGGCCAGGGCCAGCGCGATGGCGCGGCCGAGCCGCTTCGCGCCCCCGGTCACCAGGGCGAGGCGGGGAATCTCCTCGCGGATGGGAAGGGGGCTCACCGGGTCTTCCTGGGGCGTCAGGCGGCGTTCGGCAAGAGCATGGCCGCGTAGCCGCCGCGCACCGTTCCGGCCAGCGCCTCGGCGACCCGGGGATTGGTGAGGGCGGCCAGCTCGCCCGCATAGTCGTAGCCATCGGCGCTGCCGGCAAAGCCGCCCGCGGTGGCCGGGTGGAAGTAGAGCTCCGTCACCCCGTCCGGCAGGCGCGGCAGCACGCCGAGCAGCCGGCCGGTGGTGAAATGGCCGGACCACGCCAGGCCGACCACGCGGTCCGGCGCAACGAGTCCCCGCCGCGCGGCACGGCGGCGCAGGATCCGGCACCAGGGCCGGATGGCCCATTCGCCCGTGCCGGGCGCGTCCGCCTCGACCGCGCGGACGAGTTCGCCCGGCTCCCAGGGCAGCCGCAGGCAGCGCACCCCGGCCTCGGCGGCGACTCGGAGGAGTGCCGCGGCGATGTTCGGATGCAGGTGATAGTGCTTGTGCGCGTTCACGTGATCGCAGGCGAGGCCCGTCGCCGCGAAGCGGGCCATCTGCGCGGCGACCTCGGCCGCCAGCTCGGCCCGGGCCTCGCGCGAGACCGCGAGCGTCAGCCCCATCCCCGCCATGTCGTTGCGGAAGCGGCCGTTCTTCTGCGTCAGAGCCGGGATGCGGGAGGCGGGCAGGGTGGGCACGCCATCGGTCAGCGTCAGGTGCAGCCCGACCGCCAGACCCGGATTGGCGCGGGCGACCCGCACGCCCTCCTCGAAGCCCGCTTCGCCGGTCATGAGGCTGGCCGCCGTCAGCACGCCCTCGCGATATGAGCGCTCGATGCCCTCGTTGGTCTCGGCGGCGAGGCCGAGGTCGTCGGCGTTGAGGATGAGGCGCCTCATCGCGCCTCCTCGACCATCTCGCCGTTCGGCCCGATGCGGTAGCGGCGGTCGCGCCAGACGACGTCGCCGCGCGCCAGGGCGGTCAGCCAGATGGCGAAGGAGAGCAGGTCCCGCACCGGCAGCCAGGCCCGCCGACGCCAGCCGCCGGCGACGCCCAGCGCCGAATCCACGCCCGAGGCCAGCGCGAGCCTGGCCGCCAGCGCCAGGGCCAGCACGGCGAGCGTCCAGCCCCCCGGCGCGACGGCGAGCGCCAGCAGCGCCCAAGGCAGCGGATGGGTGAGCCCAAGTCCCAGGAATCCCGGAAAACTCAGCAGCCGCAGCGTCCGCGCCCAGCGCAGCTCATGCGCCCAGAGCGCGCCCAGGGTCGGCTCATGCATCACATGGACGGGAATGACCGGCGAGACCTCGACGCGCAGCCCCAGCCTCCGCACCGCCGCGCCCAGCGCGTGGTCGTCGGCCAGCAGCGGCAGCAGGGGCTCGAAGCCGCCGATCCGCTCCAGCGTGTCCCGCCGCAGCGCCATGGTCGCGCCGTAGCAGCCCTGTGCCTTGCCCAGGCTCTCGCCCAGCGCCGCGTTGGGCAGGAAGTGCCAGTCGATTCCGAGCGCGGCCAGCTGGGACCAGGCCCCGCCATCGGCCGCCTCGCCGCGATAGAGGCAGGTGACGAGGCCGATGGCGGGATCGGCCAGGGGCGCCGTCACCGCCGCCAGCCAGTCCGGCGGGCAGCGCATGTCGGCATCGGCGACGACCAGCGCCGGATGCCGCGACTCGGCCGCCAGGTGGACGAGCTGCGAGACCTTGCGGTTGGCGCCCAGCACCGCCCCGCCGGCCAGGAAGCGCGCGGGCGTCGGGCTGGCCGCCATGGCCGCCTCGGCGACGGGACGGGCCGCGTCGGCCGGGTCCGAGGTGCCGAAGAGCACCTCCCAGGGCGCCGCATGGGCCTGGCCCAACGTTGCCGCGAGATTGCGCGCGAGCCCCGGCTCATCGCCGTGCAGGGGCTTGAGCACGCTCGCCGGCACGACCGGCCCCGTCGGTGCGGGCGTCGCGGCGAGGCGGCGGAGGGCACGGCGCGCCGCGATCGCCTGGCCGGCACCGGCCAGCGCCAGGAGCATGAGAGGGATCGCGAGCCAGGACACACGACCCATATCGCGCAGCCGGGGGCGCTGCGGTAGTGTCTCGCGCGTGAAACGAACCGCCTCCGCCCCGCTCCTTGCTCTCGCCCTCGCCGTCTCGGCCTGCGCCGGCCCGGCCGCCACCGATCCCCGCGACCCGTGGGAGGCGAACAACCGCCAGATCCACGATTTCAACTGGCGGGTGGACGACGCGGCCATCCGCCCCGCGGCAGCGGCCTATCGGGACAATGTTCCGGAGGGCCTGCGCACGGCCATCCGCAATTTCCTGAGCAACCTCAACGAGCCGGTGGTCTTCGCGAACAACCTCATGCAGTTCCGCTTCCTGGATGCCGGCCACACGTTGATGCGCTTCTACATCAACACGGTGGGCGGCGGCCTCGGCTTCTTCGACATCGCGACGCCCAACGGGCTGACGCGCCGCTCCGGCGATTTCGGCCAGACGCTCTATTCCTGGGGCGTGCCGGACGGCCCCTTCGTGATCCTGCCCATCATGGGCCCCACCGTGATCCGCGATGCGATCGGCGACGGGGTCGACGCGGCCGCGAATCCCATCGGGCTGCTGACGGGCTCCATCTTCGCCAGCGCCACGGCGCATATCATCGGTGCCAGTCGCGGTGCGCTGAGCGGCATCGACCTGCGCGCCGAGAACATCGACACGATCGACGCGCTGCGGGCCGACAGCCTCGACTTCTACGCCCGCCTGCGCAGCATCACCCGCCAGCGCCGCGACGC
>JAQGHZ010000426.1 GCA_028291485.1 Rubritepida sp.
CAGCCGCCGGCCGACATCCTCTTCGGCGAGATCGCCGGCGGCATGTCCCCGCGCGTCGAGGCGCTGGCGAAGGCCTTCCAGGCGGCGCCGCACATCAAGACCACGGCGTCGGAAAACATCATGGACGAGATGTGGGCCAAGCTGGTCATGCTCGGCTCGCTGGCCGCGCTGACGGTGCTGATGCGCGGGAATATCGGCCAGATCATCCGCGCCGGCGGGCAGGAGCTGATCCTGCGCATGTTCCGTCTGTCGGCCGCCATCGCGGCGGCGAACGGCCATGCCGTACCGGAAGCGACGCTCACCGGCATGGAGCGCATGTTCACCAATCCGAAGTCGACCTCGACCGCGTCGATGTTCCGTGACCTGAAGGCTGGCGGGCCGATCGAGATCGACCATGTCGTCGGCTTCCTGGTCGAGGCCGGCAAGGGCGCCGGGCTGGACGTGACGCTGCTCGAGGCCGCGCTGGTCAGCGGCCTGACCTATGAGGCGCAGCGCGCCGAGGTCGCCGCCTGATGCTGAATATCGAGACGCTCCGCCCGCTCGCGCATCTGGTCCTGCGGGACGCGGAGATTCCTGAGCTGCCGAACCACTACGGCGGCAAGGTGCGCGAGAATTACGACCTGGCGGACGGCCGCCGCGTGCTCATCGCCACGGACCGGCTGAGCGCCTTCGACCGCATCCTCTGCGCCATCCCCTTCAAGGGCCAGGTGCTGACGCAGACGGCCCGCCACTGGTTCGAGCGGACGGCCGACATCTGCCCGAACCACGTGCTGGCCTATCCCGATCCGAATGTCGTGATCGGACAGCGGCTGGACATCCTGCCGGTCGAGATCGTGGTGCGCGACTACCTCGCCGGCACGACCAGCACCTCGGTGCTGACCATGTACAAGGCAGGGAAGCGCGAGATGTATGGGCTCCGGCTGCCCGAGGGGATGCGCGACAACCAGCGCCTGCCGCAGCCCATCATCACGCCGACCAGCAAGGCTTTTCATGGCGAGCATGACGCCCCGCTCTCCGCGAAGGAGATCCTGGACGGCGGCCTGCTCACCAAAGCGCAGTGGGATCAGTTGAGCGGATACGCCCTGGCGCTCTTCGCGCGGGGCCAGAAGCTGGCGGCGGAGCGTGGATTGATCCTCGCCGACACCAAGTACGAGTTCGGCACGGATGCCGAGGGCCGCATCGTCCTGGCCGACGAGATCCACACGCCGGACAGCAGCCGCTACTGGAAGGCCGGCAGCTATCCCGCGCGCTTCGAGGCGGGCGAGAAGCCGGAGAGCTTCGACAAGGACTTCGTGCGGAACTGGGTGGCGGCGCGCTGCGACCCCTATCACGACGAAATTCCGGAGATCCCGGAGGAGCTCATCCTGAACACCGCGGCGGTCTATATCGAGGCGTTCGAGACCATCACCGGGCAGAAGTTCGAGCTGCCGGGCGGAGATGGCTCCGTGCTGGATCGGGTACGGGCGAACCTGCGGCCCCTCTTCGCCGCCTGAGCCGCGACAGCCGCCGATGGAAGACCCGCTGATTTTCGCCCTCGCCGTGCTGGCGATCCTCGGCACGCCCGGCCCCGCCAACACGCTGCTCGCGACCGGCGGCGCCACCGTCGGGCTACGGCGGTCGTTGGCGCTGATCCCGGCGGAGGCCGCGGGCTACACCATCTCCATCCTGACGCTCGGCCTGATTCTGGGACCGCTGCTCGCCGGGGCGCCGGGGATGGTGATGGCGATGCGCGCGGCGATCGGCGCCTATCTGCTGTGGCTGGCGGTCCGCCTCTGGCGGCGCGGCGGAGCGGCGCTGGCGCTCGGCACCGTGGTGACGCCGGCGCAGGTCTTCGTCACGACGCTGCTGAACCCCAAGGCCATCATCTTCGCGCTGGGAATCATCCCCTTCGGGACCGGCAGGGTCTGGCCCTACATGCTGGGTTTCCTCGCGATGCTGGCCTGCGTCGCGCTGGGTTGGATCGCGGCGGGATCCCTGCTGGGCGGGGCGGCGCATCGCCGTGGCTGGGGCGGCGTCGTCCCCCGTGTCGGGGCGGCAGCCGTCGGGATCTTTGCGGCGATCCTGCTGATCACGCCGCTGCTGCGATAAGTGCGATAAATGGGCCGCGAAGGCGGCGCACCCTCCACGGCCGCCTCAGACTGTCAGCGGGCAGGCGTGCCGGAGACAGAACCCGCCGACAAGATCCGCGATCCGGTCCCACTCGTCCTCGGAAACGCTGAAGTCGTGGCCGCAATCGACGAACCTGACCGTCACGGCATCGGACAGCTCGTAGTTCCTGGTGATCTCCAGGCCGCCATAGACGTCGGACATGCCCTGCAGGATCAAGGTGGGCGTGGCGATACGGGCGAGGTGCGAATATCGCGCTGGCTCGACCGGCCCCTTTGGGTTCCGGAACGGATAGCCGAAGCAAACGAGCGCGGAGATCGCCGCCCCGCCTGCGGCCAGCAGAGAGGCCACCCGCGCGCCGGACGAACGGCCCATGAGGACCTTCGGCCCCGTCCGGTCGCCGGCCGAGACGAGCCGCTCGAGGACCGTCAGGCGCGCCGATATGTCGGTGTCGAGCTTCTCGTCCCCGGCGTATGCGATCAGGTCGAGCTGGCCCGTCCAGTGGCGGAACTTGAGCCGTTGTCTCAGGGATCTCTCGATGCGAGAGCGCCGGTCGAAGGAGTCGCCGTCAAGGTAGAACACGGAGCCCAGCATCACGCGGTCGTCTCTCTTCCCTTCCGGGCCGCGCAAGCAGGGGTCGGCTCTCAGGATGTCATCGGGTGAGGCTTGCATAACCCCCATCCCCGCGCCGAATCCACCCGCCAATCGGGCCGGGCCCGAGATGGCCTAAAGGCCGCTCAAGGCCCGCAGCGCGGCGTCGCGCGTGGCGGTGAGCGCGGCCAGCGTCCCATCCGCCTGCTTCACCGCGGCGGCGTCGCTCTGGTCGGTATCGGAGACCTGTTCCTCGGCATCGGCGACGCCCGTCCGGAGCGTCTCGAGCAAATCCTCGACCCACTCCCTCACCTGCGCCGGCTCGGCCTCGGCGGCGCCGGTCCAGCCGGCGACGATGATCTCCACCTCCCGCCCCATGCGGGTGGGCGGGACGTTCTTCGTGGCGAGCTCGAGGAGCCGCTTCAACGCGACATCGACCGGCCGCGCAGGGCCCTTCCTTCGTGCAGCCATGCCGGTCGATACTCCTCATTGCGCTTGAAAGCCCGATGACGTCCCGAGCCGGTTCCGGCACAGCACGGATCGGCACTCAAGGGGTATTCGGTTCTCAGGTTTCGAAGAATTATCAGGAAAGGCCTGGCGTCGCGAGAGCCTCGTCGGAACGCGTCGGGACGATGTGCCGGAAGCCCGGCTGCGGCGATCGATTTGAGCACTTGCCGGCGCCCCATTGCCGCCAAGGCGGCATTCGCCTGGGTCATCGCTGCGGGCCGGTCCTATTCACATCGGCCGCCCCCTCCTCCGCATCGATCACGCGGCGTCCCGGTGCTCGAGGAGGCCACGGTCTATACTGTGGAAACTCACGAATAATCCGCCACGTGTTTACATCGTTATATTGTCCTGGGAGATTTAGTCCGACGGTGCCTCCTATTATCCAGAAGGGAGGATCAAAAGACTCGAGTAAGTGCCGGGTTCGTTCTGCCATCGAAAAGGATTTCGCTCATGTACCGTTCAATCCGGGCCGAAAAATAGACTTCTTGATCAACGCATTTTGGACCGCGTGGAGACATGGCAGCATTTTTTCGGCATGGATCTGCTATTTCTTTGCCAATGTTCGTTTGCCGCAAGAATAATATTGTAAAAATATACTTGGTAATTTTCTTAAAAACTCCATGGTTCCGCAATCAATACAACGATATAAGTTTTAATTTAGTGAAAATACGGAATAATTCTTTTGAATTTTGCATTCAAATCTCTATTATTTCTGATTTATAGAAAGTGCCCGCCATTTTAATGTAAATTACAGATAAGTAATTATTGAGAATGAACATTCCTCACTAATATTTCCGGAGGCGATCCGCGCAAGTGCCCACGAGCGACGTCACACCGGACGGCTCTGGCCTGGAGTTGGAGCGCCGAAAGGCAGCCAGATTCCCTCTATTGAGACCTTAAGCCCGGAGATGGGACGCTACGCCGATTTCGCCGACAGATTCCCTCGGCCAAGGCCGCCGCGAAACCTGGCAACGGGGGGGGTGGACCGCCGATGGGCGGGCATGGCTGCGGAAGGGGGGAGTGTATGACCGATCGTTGCACCGACCTCAGCCGGCGGCATTATGCGGCACTCGGAGCCATGGCCGACGACAAGATGAACTTCCTGACCCTCGGCGAGTTCCCGCGCGGCATCGGCTTCGGGATCTTGGCTGAACTGATGCGGCGCGGCTTGGCCGAAAAGGGCATCTCAGAGCGCTTTCAGGGCAAGATGGGGTGGCGCATCACCGCTTGGGGTCTCAGCTGCCTGGCCGCCGAGAACTCCGGCACTTAACCAAAAAAGGCGATCGCGCCTTTCCCATACACGGTCCGCCTGGAGCTATTCGGCATCGGACGGATTCGGCCGGTAGAGCGCGAAGGTGTTGAAAAGCAACACGGTCGCCACCGGCGGGATCTGGTCCTTCAGGTGTCGGCGCGTGGCCTTCACCAGCGGTTGGTCATGCCGCCGCCTCGGCCAGCCTGTGCCCCCAGGCTGCCGAAATTGTTGCGCTCATGTTGAATAACCTCACACGATGAGGGGCGGGCGTGGACGACGCCGAAAGGGAGATGCCGATGTTCGGAACGGGGATCATCGCGAAGCTGCGCCGGAAGGCGCGGGCCATCGACATCGTGGAGTTGTCGCGAGAGCTGGAGGAATGCCGGATTGCCAGCCTCAACCTCGCGGCCGAGCATTTCGTCCTGAAGAGCGTCGTCGCGACGCTGATCGACCAGCGGCCGGAGTTTCGGTCGGAGTTGCAGAAGCTCCTGGCCGGCCGACTGATCGAAGGCAGCCACCCGCTCAGCACTCGCGTGGGCTCGGCCGCGCAGGAGTGGCGCGAACTGGTCGAGTAGGGGTCGGTCGCGTCACGCGCGCCCGGCCGGAGAGGCAGCCGGCCCTGCCGCGCCACGAAAGATTCAAGCTATCCCGGGGCAGTCGATGCAGCCCTGGCGAGGCAGCCATCCCTGGCGCCCTGCCCGACGCCAGCATCCCCGCCTCACCTTTGCCGCTGGTGTCTTGGCTTTTCGCCGCCAGGCAACGCCGGCGACCATGAGCCTATGCGGGGTGGCGGGCGACAACCCGCTTGATGTCCACGCCCATCCCAGCCAGGGTCGCGCCCAGCTCCTGCCAGCCGACCCAGCCCTCCGCATTCGTGTCCCGCATCCACTGATACAGGGCGGATCGCACCTCGGGATCGTTCATGGCGTCGACCGTGAAGGGGGAGTCGGTCGAATCGAAGGTCAGCGTTCGGATCTCGCCGTCGAGCAGCATCATCTCGACCAACCCATCGGGGTTGAATACGACCTGGAATCGTTCGCTCATCGCGCTTCTCCTCGTCGTGGACGGGCGGATGCTACCACGCGGAGAAGGCCCGCGGCGAGGACTGACGGAGAATTGGCTCTCACAGGCCCGCCTGGAAGGGCCTGACGCGCGCCGGGGACCACGGAAATGGAAGGAGGGAATTTGAGGAAAACGGCAGATGGGCCAGTTCCCGCAGATTTCCGCTGCGCTCGGTATCGGGGCGAGAGGATTCGAACCTCCGACCTCCTGCTCCCAAAGCAGGGCCGCACCCGCCCCAAGGTCGAGTAATTTCAATTTATTAGACGAACGTTATCCTCGCATCCGGCGGCCGGGTACTCGCCCGGCACTCACCCGCCCGGTTCGCACCACCCGCCCTGCGCCCGCCGTCATAAGCCCGGGCATGCCCCTCGCGGATCATGACCTGCGCCACGTCCCTGCCCTGCCGATCGCGCACCACCGCCCGCAGCCGGTGATATCGGTCGCGACCATGGGGCTGCAGCGTCACGCCGCCGGCGATTAGATCCGACATGCGGGCCGTGGCGGCGCGCGCCAGTCGCTCCTCGCGCGGGCAGCGGGCCGACATCTCCGGCGTGTCCAAGCCCATGATCCTGACCCGCTCCTCGCCGCAGCGGATGGTATCGCCGTCCACCACCCTGCACCGCGTCTGCGCATAGGGCGGTCCGGCGACGAGCAGCAGGATGGGCAGGGCCAGCGCGACGACGCGGATCATGCCCCCATCCCGCCCCGCGCCGCCTCCCGGCACGCCACCATGGCCGCCAGAGTCGCATTCGCCTGCGTCACCGCGGCCGGCTGGTCCTGGTCGACATCCGCCTCCTGCTCCTCCGAATCGATCACGCCGGCGGCCAGATGCTCGAGGAGGGCCGCGATCCGGTCCTCAGCATGGGGCCTCCCGCCTGAGCAGCTGATCGAGCCCTGTGCCGCGAAGAAATCGGGGGAGGGCGTGGATAGCCAACGATCTTCCGCCTGGTACGGAGCATCTTATGGTTCCAGATCACCCACTTCTACTACTGCTCATCCCGTGCCCAGCAGTC
>JAQGHZ010000624.1 GCA_028291485.1 Rubritepida sp.
CCGACGAAGACGTCGCGCCACTGCAGCCTCCGATCCGGCAGGATCTTGTAGATCGCCGCGAAGAGCGCGGTGATGAAGGCGAGCGACACGCCGAAGTTCACGGCGCCGACGATGACGTCGAGCCCCGGCATGCGGTCCTTCAGCCACAGCTCGAAGGAGGAGATGGCGGTGCTCACCACCAGCGAGACGAGCAGCAGGAAGCCCGTCGTGCCGACGAGGCCGATGCTGAGCGCCTTGGCCTTCACGAAGGCGGTGATGGCGGCGGTCGTGCTGGTCTCGTCGGTCGGCGGCACCTCGGTCTTCCAGATGGCGTTGAGCGCGCCCTGCAGCGCGCCGAAGGCGCCCGAGGCAGTGAGCATCAGCGTCACGATGCCGATCGCCAGGGCGAAGCCGCCTTTAGCGTCGCCGAGCGCGTCGTCCGACATGCGCTGCACCGCGCCGGCGGCATCCCGGCCGACGAGGTCGCCCATCTGAGCCGCCAGCGCCCGTCGCACCTCGTCCTCGCCGAAGACCAGGCCGGCGAGGCCGGTGATGAGGAAGAGCAGCGGGCCCAGCGAGAAGAGGGCGAAATAGGCGATGGCCGCCGCGCGCGTCAGTGCCTCGTCGGCGAGAAAGCCCTCCACCACGTCCGAGACGAAGGCGTAGCTGCGCGCAAGCATCGACCCGATCCTCCTGCGACGGACAACCTTCCAGCAGGGTTGCGGTTGCAGCGCGCTGCGAAAGCAGACACAGCCGGAGCAACTCGACGGCTAGCGTGCGCGATCACAGAATCCGGCCGCTCAGCGGCCGGCGCCGCCCACTCCACTTTCCGACCGGCACGTCAGTGGCGCGGCGAGGGCAAGACGGGGGTTGGGGCAAGCAGCCCCAACCCACCCGCGGTCTGAGGGCAAAAACTAATGCAGCCGCGGGGCCTTCAGGTACCGGGTGCGGTCGCTGCTGGTGATCGCGAGGTCGAGCTGCCGGCTGCCGCGCGCCAGCGTTAGCCGCACCTCGGCGCCGGCGGGGCCGGCCGCGCGCACCGCCGTCCAGAGCGAGGCCAGGTCGTTCACCGCCTGCCCGTCCACGGCGATGATCCGGTCGCGCGGCTTCACGCCGGCCTTCTCGGCCGGGCCGCCCTTGGCCAGAGAGCCCACGCCCACCGCCTCGTCGTCCTCGGTCGCGTAGAGGCCAAGCCAGGGCCGCGCGGGCCGGCCGGAATGGCCGGTGCGGCGCAGCGTCTCCAGGATGGGCAGCAGCTCGCTGATCGGCACGACCATGTTCAGGTCTAGCCGCTTCCCGCCCTGCTGCCCCTGCTGGAGGATCAGCGAGCCGATGCCCACGAGCTTTCCATCCGCACCGAACAGCCCCGCGCCACCCCAATGCGGATGCGCGGGCGCGGTGAAGATCGCGTCCTGCAGCAGGTATTCCCAGTAGCCGGCGAAGGGCTGGCGCGCGGCGACGGTGCAGGCCAGCGCGTGGCTGCGCCCGCCGGCCGCGGCCAGCACGCCGGAGGTGCCGTGGCGCATCCCCTCGGAATCGCCCAGCGGCGCCACCTTCTGCCCCTGCAGCCGGCCGAGCGTCTGCACCAGGCCGAAGCCGGTCTCGAAATCCATGCCCAGCGGCGTGGCCTCGACCACGCGGCCGTCATTGGTGGTGATCCAGACCGTCTCGGCCTCGGTGATGAGGTAGCCGACGGTCAGCACCAGCCCGGCGGCGTCGATCCAGACGCCCGAGCCCTCGCGCTCCACGCCGAGCGCCGGCGCCGAGGTCGCGTCCGGCGGCACCAGCGACTTGATGGCGACCACGCTGGCCAGTCGCTCCTCCAGGTCGAAGGACAATTCCGAGGGGTCAGGCTGGAAGGCTTCCGGGACTTCCCATTCGTCGTCGTCGTCATCAGCCATGGGTTCGGTCCTCCTGATGCTGCTCATATAGCGCCCAGCAGCGATCGGGCCAGGGCGAAGGCCTCGCGGACGGTGGCGGCGCGAATGGCGGTGCGGTCGCCGGGGAAAATTTCCCTGGCATGGATTGTACCATGCCCAACCATCGCAGCGCCCAGATGGACGAGGCCCACAGGCTTCTCCGCGCTGCCGCCGCCCGGCCCCGCGACGCCCGTGCAGGAGAGCGCGATGGAGGCGCCGGAGCGGGCGAGCGCCCCCTCGGCCATGGCGCGCGCCACCTCCTCGGAGACGGCGCCGACGCGCTGGATGAGCCCGGCGGGCACGCCAACCATCGCGGTCTTGGCCTCGTTGGAATAGGTGACGAAGCCCGCCAGCACGACGGCCGAGGAACCGGCGATGGCGGTCAGCGCGGCGGCGATCAGCCCGCCCGTGCAGCTCTCCGCCGTGGCGAGGGTGAGGTTTTTCTCCTTCATCGCCTCCAGGAGCGCGGCGGCCTCGGCCAGGGTGTCCCCCTCCAGCAACAAAGGTTCCAGCATCACGCGATTCCCACTGCGGAGAGAAGGAGCAGAACGACCGCCGCCAGGGCGCCAGCGATGACGTCGTCCGCCATGACGCCGAAGGGGCCCTTCTGCCGATCGGCCCAGCCCACCGGGCCGGGCTTGAGGATGTCGAAGGCGCGGAACAGCGCGAAGGCCAGCATCACGCCCACCCAGCCGGAGGCCGCGGCCAGGGCCAGCGACTGCCC
>JAQGHZ010000435.1 GCA_028291485.1 Rubritepida sp.
AGATGACGAAGGGTACAGGAATTCGAGCCAGGCTGCACGGCTCGATCCGTCAGGTCGTCCCCGGAGCGGCAGGACGAGGCGTCAGAGCGTCCACCCCCCATCGATCACCATCGCCTGCCCCGTGACGAAGGTGCTCTCGTCGCTGGCGAGGTAGACGACCAGCGCCGCCATTTCCTCCGCCGTCGCCAGCCGCCCCATCGCCTGCCGCGCGATGAAGGCCGCGCGCGAGGCCTCCAGCCCGCCGGCCGCCGATGCGTTGGCCGCGATGCGGTCGCCCAGGCTGGGCGTGTCCACCGTGCCCGGCGCGAGGCAGTTGCAGCGCACGCCCTGCGTTACCGTGTCGGCTGCGATGGCGCGCGTCATGCCGATCACGGCCGCCTTGGTCGTGCCGTACACGAAACGGTTGGGCGCGCCTTTGATGCTCGAGGCCGCCGAGGCCATGTTGATGATGCTGCCATGCCCCGCCGCCAGCATGCCCGGCAGCGCCGCGCGCAGGCAGCGCCACATGGCGCGGACATTGAGGTTGAAGGCGAAGTCCCACTCGTCGTCGGTGCAGGTCAGCGCCGTGTTCTGGTGCACGAAGCCCGCGCAGTTGAAGAGGATGTCGAGCGTGCCGGCGCCGGTGATCGCGGCCTCGACCGCCTGGTCGTCCAGCACGTCCAGCGCCTTCGCGGTGATGCCGTGCGCCTCGAGCCCCGCGAGCTTGGCCGCGTCGCGGTCGGTGGCGATGACCGCGGCGCCCTCCGCGGCCATGGCGATGGCGCTGGCACGCCCGATCCCCTGTCCCGCCGCGGTCACGAAGGCCCGCTTGCCCGTCAGACGTCCTGCCATGATTCCCTCCCAGGGTTTACGCTGCATTGCTTATGCGCGCATTCCGGCGCGGGAGGGGCGCGGCGTCAACCACCGGCGAGTTGGGCATCCAGCGCCGAGGCCAGGTCGAAGAAGCGCCGGCGGACCTCGGGCGCATGGAGATTGCTGCGTTCGATGGCCTGGAAGACCTCGGGCGCATCGTCGCGGACCATGTCCACGGCCTGCCGGATCAGCTCGAAGCTGCGCGTGGTCATGCGCGTCGGCAGCGGCTCCATCTGCACGAGAACCTTGGCGATGAGATGGGTCAGGCCCTGCACGACAGCGGCTTCCCGGTCATGCGCCTCGGGCGTCGTCAGGATGACGTCGAGGCCCAGCACCTTCCGCAGGAAGGCGGCGACAACAGGCCCGCGGCGGCCCCGGATGGGGCAGACGGCGATCTTCAGGCCGCGGATCCCGTCGCGCGCGCTTTGCGGGCCGAAGAGCGGGTGCGTCGCCACGATGTCGGCATGGTCGGGCAGCCCGCGCCGCATGGCCTCGGCCGGGACCACCTTCACCGATCCGACGTCGAGGACCAGCGCGCCCGGCCGAAGATGCGGCCCGATGGCGCGGACCGTCTCCTCGATGGCGCCGACGGGCATGGCGAGAATCACGATCGGGCAGGAGGCCGCCGCCGCAAGCCCGACCCGCGTGACGTCCCCCGCGCCCGGGACGGGATCGTAGGCGCAGAGGGAAAAATGCGGCCCGAGATGCTGGGCCATCAGCCGCCCGAAGGCGCCGAGGCCGATGATGCCGATATCGCTGTCTGGGAACACGTCAGGCCCTCTGCAGAAGCTGCATGGCCAACGGCATGTCCTGGGATCAACCGCTGGCGAGCAGCGGTTGATGGATGACACAGATCACCCCGCCGCTAGGACAGCGGCGCGTAATACGGCCCGGAGAGGGGGAGGATCGTCGTCACGCGGCGAAGTGAAGGCCAGCGCCGCCCCGACGTCAATTGCTCTCCGTCAATCAGCCCCGTTCTTCCGGCGCCAGATGCGCCAGAGCTGCCAGAGGAACAGCACGCCCACCAGCACGACGAGGCCCTTGCCGATCGGGTCGATCCAGGGCTCGAGCTGGTCGTACCCCTCCTTCAGGATGTAGCCGACGATGGTCAGCGCCCCGACCCAGATGGTCGTGCCGAGTGTCGTCCAGGCGTAGAAGGTCGCCCGTGGCATCTCGATGAGGCCGGCCGGGATGGAGATCACCGTGCGGATGCCGGGCATGATGCGGCCCAGGAACACCGCCAGCGGCCCCCAGCGGCGCAGCGTGGCCTCCGCCTTGTCGAGGTCGTCGCCGCGCACGCCGATCCAGCGGCCGTACTTCTCGCAGAGGTGGCGTGTCCGCGCCCTGCCGAAGGCGCGCGCGAACTCATACCAGAACATGTTGCCGATGATGGTGCCGAAGATGCCGGCCAGGATCACCAGCGTCACCGAAAGCTCGCCCCGCGCGGCCGCGAAGCCGGCGAAGGGCATGATCAGCTCGGAGGGAATGGGGGGGAAGAGGTTCTCCAGGAACATCAGCCCGATGATGCCGGCGTACCCCGCGGCCGCGACCCAGCTCGTGACGAGGTCCATCATGGCGCGGCCACCCGGTAGAAGCGCAGCGTCACCCGACGTCCGCGCGTGTAGTTCAGACCATCCACGGAACCCATCTCCTCCAGGCGCAGCCCGAGCCGCGCAGCCTCGTTACGGAAATCCGCCTCGGCACGGTTGCCCACGGCCACCACGCGTCCCGCATCGGCGGCGAGGAAGATCGCCGCGTCCTCGCCCCGGCGCAGCAGCTGCAGCCCGCCGCCGACATAGAACAGCGTGGAAGGCTCGGCATGGCCGGTGAGGCCGAACTTCTCCGAGGGCAGCCCGGGTGCGGTGCGTGCCAGCAGCGCCTCGATCCGCGGCGCGATCCACAGCGCCTCGATGCGCGGGAAGGTCAGCTGCATTACGCTCACATAGAGCGGGATGGCGGCGACGACCGCGACGGCCGCGGCCCGCGCCCAGTGCCCGCGCGCCATCTCGCGCCAGGTGAGCCAGATCAGCAGCGCCGCGGCCGGCAGGGCCAGCAGCGCGCCGAGGGGCTCGTGATCGGTGACGAACCAGGGCAGCGCGACGGCCAGCAGCGCGAGGCCGAGCGCGACGCCCGCCACCGCGAGCTGCGTCGTCCAACGCAACCAGCGCGGCGGCTC
>JAQGHZ010000442.1 GCA_028291485.1 Rubritepida sp.
CCCTGACTGCCTTCCTGCCCTGCCGTGCCGGCAGCCAACGCGTGCCGCACAAGAACACGCGCCCCTTTGCCGACCAGGACGAGGGGCTGCTTGGAATCAAGCTTGGCCACCTGCTGGCGACACCAGAGATCGATCTCGTGCTGCTCTCCACCAACGATCCTCTCGTGATCGCGATCGGCGAGCGGTATGTCGCGAACGCCAAGGGCCGGCTGCGCGTCGATCATCGGCCGGACGAGCTCTGCTCCTCCTCGACCTCGACCGACCAGGTCATTTCCTACGTGCCCCGCATCGTGCCCGAGGGCGCCGTGCTGTGGACGCACGTCACCTCGCCCTTCTTCGACGCGGTGGAGTACAGCGCGGCGATTGCGGCCTACCGCGCGGCGCTCGCTGCCGGCGCGCATGACAGCCTGATGGGCGTGCTCGCGCTGCACACCTTCATGTGGGACGACAACGGGCCGATCAACTACGACCGCAACAAGGAGAAGTGGCCGCGTACGCAGACTCTGCCGGCGATGTACGAGGTCAACAGTTCCATCTTCATCGCCGACGTCGAGATTTACCGCGGCCGCCAGGATCGTATCGGCGAGCGACCCCTGCTCTATCCCGTCTCCAAGGAGAAGACAATCGACGTGGACTGGGAGGAGGATTTCGCCATCGCCGCCGAGCTCTGGCGCATGCGGAAGGCGAAGGTTTAGCCGGCGGCTGAACAGCGCAGCGGACCTAAGTCCCTGGCGGGAAGCGCGAGGGCAGAGCCCTCGCCAGGACCGTGCCTCAACCCCAGCCCTTCACCAGCGCGTCGATCGCCTGCAACCGCCCGATCAGCGCCTCGAAATCCCTCAGCGGCACCATGTTTGGCCCATCCGAGGGAGCGTTGTCCGGGTCCTCGTGCGTCTCGATGAAGACCGCAGCGACGCCCACGGCCACCGCCGCGCGCGCCAGCGTCTCCACGAATTCGCGTTGGCCGCCCGAGGAGGTCCCCTGCCCGCCCGGCTGCTGCACCGAATGCGTCGCGTCGAACACCACCGGCAGGCCGGTGTCGCGTGCCATGATCGGCAGGGAGCGCATGTCACTGACCAGCGTGTTGTAGCCGAAGGAGGCGCCGCGCTCGGTCAGCAGCACGCGCGGATTGCCCGCGCCGGTCACCTTGGCCGCCGCGTTCTTCATGTCCCAGGGCGCGAGGAACTGGCCCTTCTTGATGTTCACCGCGCGGCCGGTGGCGGCGGCGGCGAGCAGCAGGTCGGTCTGGCGGCAGAGGAAGGCGGGGATCTGCAGCACGTCCACCGCCTCGGCGACAGGGGCGCAATGCGCGGCATCGTGCACGTCGGTCAGCACCGGCAGGCCGAGGCTCTCGCGGATCTCGGCGAAGACCTCCAGCGCCTTGGCCATGCCCAGGCCGCGCGCGGCCGTCGCCGAGGTACGGTTCGCCTTGTCGTAGGAGGTCTTGTAGATCAGCCCGAGTCCGCGGCGCGCCGCGATTTCCTTCAGCGCCGTCGCCGTTTCCAGCGCATGGGCGCGGCTTTCCATCTGGCACGGTCCCGCGATCAGCGTGAGCGGCCGGCGATTGCCGAGGGTGACGGGGCCGATCGCGACTTCGGCGTCCTGCATTTGGCAATCCTTAGCGAGAGGACGCCTGTTTAGGCGCGGGCGCGCCCCGCGCCAACCGCGACATGGCACATCTCCCTATCACGCATGGCAACGTGCACGTCCCACAGGCTCGACCGCCCCCCCCCATTCTTTGAGCTGTTTCTTGACCTAGCATTTAAAGGCGGGTAACCGCCGACCATCGCAAGCCGGTACCATCGGGGGCACCTTGACGCTTCTTATCACGGGTGGTTTTGGCTTCATCGGATCCGCGGTGGTGCGCCGCCTCCTGACGGCAACCGACCACGCCGTCGCCAACATCGACAAGATGACCTACGCGGCCACGCCGGCCTCGCTGGGCATGCACGCATCCGATCCACGCCACATCCACATCAAAGCCGACATCTGCGACCCCGAGGCGATGCGCGCGGCCTTCGCGACACATCGCCCGACGGCCGTGATGCATCTCGCCGCCGAGAGCCATGTCGACCGCTCGATCGACGGGCCGGCGGAGTTCATCCGCACCAACGTCGTCGGCACGCAGGTGCTGCTCGAGGCCGCGCGCGAATACTGGAACACGCTGGAGGGCGAGGCGAAGGCCGCCTTCCGCTTCCACCACGTCTCCACCGACGAGGTCTTCGGCTCACTCTATCCAGGCGATGCGCCCTTCACGCCCGAGACGCCCTACGATCCGCGCAGCCCCTACTCCGCGAGCAAGGCGGCTTCGGACCACCTCGTGCGCGCCTGGAACCACACCTACGGCTTCCCCTCCTTCGTCTCGAACACGACGAACAACTATGGTCCGTGGCAGTTCCCCGAGAAGCTGATCCCGCTCGTCACGCTGAACGCGCTGGAGAGCAAGCCGCTGCCCGTCTACGGCGAAGGCACCAACGTGCGCGACTGGCTGCACGTCGAGGACCATGCCGAGGCGCTGGTGCTCGCGCTGCTGCACGGCAAGCCCGGCGAGACCTACTGCATCGGCCCGCGGCAGGAGCGCACCAATCTCGAGGTCGTGCGCGGCATCTGCGCCGTGCTCGACCGGCTGCGCCCCGATCCCGCCGGCCCGCGCGAGCGGCTCATCACCTATGTGCGCGACCGGCCCGGCCACGACTTCCGCTATGCGATGGATCCCTCGGGCGCCGAGGACGCGCTCGGCTGGAAGCCGCGCTACGGCTTCGAGGCCGGGCTGGAGCATACCATCCGCTGGTATCTCGACAACGAAGCCTGGTGGCGGCCCATCCGCGACAAGGCCTATGCCGGACAACGGCTCGGAGGAGTGAAAGCTTGAAGGGTATCATTCTCGCCGGCGGCTCGGGCTCGCGGCTGCACCCGATGACCCTGGCGGCGAGCAAGCAGCTCCTGCCCGTCTACGACAAGCCGATGGTCTATTATCCGCTCGGCACGCTCATGCTGGCCGGTATCCGCGACATCCTGCTGATCTCGACGCCCGCCGACCTGCCGAACTTCAAGCGCCTGCTGGGCGACGGCAGCGAGTTCGGGGTCACGCTCACCTATGCCGAGCAGCCCTCGCCCGATGGCCTCGCCCAGGCCTTCCTGATCGGCGCGGACTGGCTGGGCGGCGAAGCCTGCGCGCTGGCGCTGGGCGACAATATCATCTACGGCGAGGGCCTCTCGGACCGGCTGCTCAGCGCAGCCGACTGGGCCTCCAAGGGCGAGGCCACCGTCTTCGGCTATCGCGTCGCCGATCCGGAGCGCTACGGCGTCGCCGAGTTCGATGCGGATGGCCGCGTGGTCTCGCTGGAGGAGAAGCCGCTCGTCCCCAAGTCGGACTGGGCCGTGATCGGCGTCTACTTCTACGACAAGCGCGTGACCGAGCTGGCCCGGCAGGTGGTCCCCTCGGCCCGCGGCGAGCTGGAGATCACCGACCTCAACGAGATCTACATGCGCGACGGCACGCTGCGTGCCGAGCGGCTTGGGCGCGGCTGCGCCTGGCTCGACGCCGGCACGCCCGCGAGCCTGCTCCAGGCCGCGACCTTCGTGCAGACCGTGCAGGAGCGGCAGGGCCTGCAGGTCGGCTGCCCCGAGGAGATCGGCTTCCGCCGCGGCTTTCTCACCGCCGACGAACTGCGCGCGCGCGGCAAGGCCCTGGGCAAGACGGCCTATGGCCGCTATCTCATCGAGATCGCCGAGGGAGAACACGCGTGAACCTCACGCCGCAATCCATCCCGGACGTGCTGCTCATCGAGCCCAAGCGCTTCGGCGACGCGCGTGGCTTCTTCAGCGAGGTGTGGAAGCGCAGCGCGTTGAAGGCCCAGGGCTTCGACGTGGATTTCGTGCAGGACAACCACAGCCTCTCGCGCGAGGCCGGCGTGCTGCGCGGGCTGCACTTCCAGCGGCCGCCCTCGGCGCAGGGCAAGCTGGTGCGCGTGGTGCGCGGCCGCATCCTCGATGTCGCCGTCGACATCCGTGTCGGCAGTCCGACCTACGGGCAGCATGTCGCCTGCGAGCTGTCCGCCGAGAACTGGCAGCAGCTCTGGGTGCCGCGCGGCTTCGCCCACGGCTTCCTGACTCTCGAGCCGGACACCGAGGTGCTCTACAAGGTCGACGCCGAATACGACGCCAAGGCCGATGGCGGGATCGCCTGGGACGACCCGGCGCTCGGCATCGACTGGCCCGTGCCGGCGGGCGGCCTCGTGCTCTCCGACAAGGACCGCGCGGCGCCGCGCCTGGCCGATATCGCGCCGCCCTTCCCCGCGAGCTCCGTCTGATGCGGCGCATCCTGGTCACCGGCAAGGGCGGCCAGCTCGCCACCGGCCTGGAGGCAAGCCTGCCCGTGAAGGGCTTCGAGGCGCTGCTGGTCGGCCAGCCGGAGTTCGAGTTCGACAAGCCGGAGACGGTCGTCGCGCTTTTCGCGGAGCTGAAGCCGGACGCGGTGGTCAATTGCGCAGCCTGGACCGCGGTGGATGCCGCCGAGGATGACGAGGCCGGCGCCTTCCGTGCCAATGCGCTAGGGCCGGCGCTGATCGCGCGGCTCTGTGCCGAGGCGGCGATCCCGCTCATCCAGATCAGCACGGACTATGTCTATGACGGGCTGAAGGGCTCGCCTTACGTCGAGACCGATGCACCCAACCCGCTCGGCGCCTATGGCCGCACGAAGCTCGCCGGGGAATGGGCCGCGCTGGCCGGCAACCCGCAGACCGCGGTGCTGCGCACGGCCTGGGTCTTCGCGCCGGTCGGCAAGAACTTCGTGAAGACGATGCTGGCGGTGGGCGCCACGCGACCGGAGCTGCGCGTGGTGGCGGATCAGCATGGGCATCCGACCGCAGCGCCCGACCTGGCGGATGCCATCGCGGCGGTGCTGGATCGTGTTCGCGCGACGGGATGGCAGCCGCAGTACCGCGGCGTCTTCCACGCGATGGCGAGCGGCTCGACCAGCTGGCACGGTTTCGCGGAGGCCATCTTCGCGGCGGCGCAGGCCTTTGGCGGGCCGCAGCCGAAGGTGCATCCCATCGCGACGCACGAGTATCCGATGAAGGCCGTGCGGCCGGTGGATGGACGCACGGAGGGGGCGAAGCTGCGCGAGACCTTCGGCGTCGCGCTGCCGACCTGGCAGCAGGGGCTGGAGCGGGTGATGAAGGCGCTGCACGCCTGAGAGGAGCCTGGATGGGCCCCCTCCCTCCCAGAGGCCGTCTGAAGACCTCTGAGGGTGGCT
>JAQGHZ010000456.1 GCA_028291485.1 Rubritepida sp.
CGGCTGCCCTGGCCCTCGGGGGTGAGGCCCATCGCCTCGTATTCGATGAGCTCGGCGATGGTGAAGCAGTCATGGACCTCGGCGAAGGAGAGGTCGGAGAGGGACAGGCCGGCGGTGTCCAGCGCCCGGCCCCAGGCTTCCTTCGCCCCCTCGAAGCGGATGATGTCGCGGCGGGCGATGGGGAGAAAATCGTTCACCTGGGCGGTGGCGCGGAATCGCACGGCGCGGCGGGCATTGCCGGCCACGTCGCCCTCGGCGATCACGACGGCGGCAGCCCCGTCCGAGACTAGGCTGCAATCCGTGCGCTTCAGCGGGCGCGCGACATAGGGGTTCTTCTCGCTCTCGTTGCGGCAGAACTCGTAGCCGAGGTCCTTGCGCATCTGGGCGTAGGGGTTGTCCACGCCGTTCTTGTGATTCTTCGCGGCGATGGCGGCCAGCGCGTCGGAGGCGTCGCCATGGCGCTGGAAATAGGCCTCGGCGATGCGGCCGAAGACGCCGGCGAAGCCTGCCTCGATGCCGGCTTCGGTCTTGAGATAGGAGGCGGAGAGCAGGATCTCGCCCACGCGCGGGCCGGGGGTGGAGGTCATCTTCTCCACGCCGACGACCAGCGTGACTTTCCCACGCCTGGCGCCGAGGAAGTCGAGCGCGCCGTGGATGGCGGCGCTGCCGGTGGCGCAGGCGTTCTCGAAGCGCGTGGCGGGCTTGAAGCGCAGCTCCGGCACGGCCTGGAAGACCAGGGAGGAGGGAAAATCCTGCTGCTGGAAGCCGCCATTGAAGGTGCCGAGGAAGACGGCGTCGACCTCGTGCGGCTCGAGCCCGGCATCGGCGATCGCCTCGCGCGCGACGAGGCCGATCAGCGCCTCGGCGTCGGGCGCGTCCTCCAGCTTGCCGAAGCGGCTATGGGCCCAGCCGATGATGGCGGCGTCATGCTGTGCGGACATGTGCGGCTCCTCGATTTCGGGCGAGGTTACGCCGGAACCCGGCTCAGGACGACTCCTAGTCCGGCACCAGCAGGCTCACCGCCGCCTGGGCCGCGATGCCCTCGCCCCGGCCGGTGAAGCCCAGCCGCTCGGTGGTGGTGGCCTTCACGCCGATCCGCTTCTCCTCGACGCCGAGGAGTTCCGCCAGCCGCGCGATCATGGCCGGCGCGTGCGGGCCGATCTTGGGCCGCTCGCAGATCAGCGTGACGTCGGCATTCACCAGCATGCCGCCCCGCGCGGCGATCCGCCCGGCCGCGTGGATCAGGAACTGCGCGCTGTCGGCGTCCTTCCACTGCATCTGGGACGGCGGGAAATGCCGGCCGATATCGCCCTCGGCCAGCGCGCCGTAGATGGCGTCGCACAGCGCGTGGATGCCGACGTCGGCGTCCGAATGCCCGTCCAGCCCGAGCTCGTGCGGCACGGTGATGCCGCAGAGGATGAGGGGGCGGTCGGGCACCAGCCGGTGCACGTCGAAGCCCATGCCCATGCGGGGCATCAGGCGGGGGAGGAGGTGGGCTTCCACGCGGGCGAGGTCCTCTGGGAAGGTGATTTTTACGTTGCTCTCATGGCCGGGGACCAGCGCCACGGCCGCCCCATGCCATTCGAGAAGCTGGGCGTCGTCGGTCGCCTCGGCCGTCGCGGCCTCATGAGCGGCGCGCAGGAGCGCGAAGCGGAAGGCCTGCGGCGTCTGGGCGCGGTAGAGGCCGGCGCGGGGGACGGTCTCGCCGATCCGGGCCTCGGCACCGCGCTTCAGCGTGTCCGAGACGGGCTGGGCCGGGATGGCGCCGGGATGGGCCTCCAGCGCGGCCAGCAGGGCCTCGATGGTCCCGGCCGGGATAACGGGCCGGGCCGCGTCATGGACCAGCACCACCTCCGGCGCATGCGGGGCGAGGGCGCCGAGGCCGGCCTTCACGCTGGCCTGCCGGGTGGCGCCGCCGGTCACGGGCGGGAGGTGCGGCAGCCCCTCCAGCATCCCGGCGACCCGCGCCTCCTCGCCTGCGGCGCAGACCGGCTGGAGCCAGCGCACATGCCCCCCCGCCAGCAGCGCCTCGGCAGCCACGCGCAGCACGGGGCGGCCCAGGAGGGAGGCATATTGCTTGGGTTCGGGCGCGCCGAAGCGCTCGCCGCGCCCGGCCGCCATCAGGAGAGCGGCGATCATTGCGCGACCCGCATAGGCCAGATCGCCCCGGTAGCGGAAGCCGGGTGGTGAAATGCATGCCACCCACACGCCCGGCGTGGACGTGGCGCGACAATTTGCGTATGGCTGCACAAATGATGAGCACCCGTCTCCGCCCGATCACGCTCTCGCGCGACGTGACGATCGAAACGCCGGTGATCCTGGCCCCCATGTCCGGCGTGACCGACCTGCCGTTCCGGCGGCTGGCGCGGGCCGAGGGCACGGGACTCGTGGTCAGCGAGATGATCGCCTCGGCCGCCATGGTCCGCGAGAACTGGCAGAGCCTGAAGATGGCCGAGACCGACGGTTTCGGCGCGCCCTCCTCGGTGCAGCTGGCCGGCTGCGAGCCCTCGGTCATGGCCGAGGCGGCCCGGCTGGTGGTCGACCGGGGCGCGGCCATCGTGGACATCAACTTCGGCTGCCCGGTGAAGAAGGTGGCGCTCGGCCAGAGCGCCGGCTCGGCCCTGATGCGCGACGAGCTCCGCGCGGCGGCGATCCTGGAGGCCACGGTGAAGGCCGTGAACGTGCCGGTCACGCTCAAGATGCGGATGGGCTGGGACCACACCAACCTCAACGCGCCGAAGCTGGCGCGGATCGCGCAGGAATGCGGGATCAAGATGGTCACCATCCACGGCCGCACCCGCCAGCAGCTCTACACGGGCGTGGCGGACTGGGACTTCATCGCCTCGGTCAAGGCCGCGGTGGATATTCCCGTCATCGCCAATGGCGACATCCTGACGGTGGACGATGCGGCCGCCGCGCTCACCCGCGCGGGTGCCGACGGCGTGATGATCGGCCGCGGCTGCTATGGCCGTCCCTGGTTCCCGCGGCAGGTCGCGGCCTTCCTGAACGAGGGCATCCGCATCCCCGACCCCAGCATCGAGGAGCAGCTGGCCATCCTCCTGCGCCACTATCACGCGATGCTGGAGCACCACAGCAACGGCTACGGCGTGCGCATGGCCCGCAAGCACATCGCCTGGTATTCGCGCGGCCTTCCGGGAAGCGCCGATTACCGCGCGGTCGTGAACCGGGTGGAGACGCCCGAAGAGGCCGAGGAGCTGATGCGGCGCTACTACGGCTCGCTGATCGAACGCGGCGTGGACGCCGTGCAGGACGGCTACAGGGAAGCGGCATGATAGCCACCGATTCAGCCCTCCGGTCGCGGCGCGCCCTCCGGCCATCGGAGGCGAAGTGACGGCCGCCGGCGTCATCGGCAAGGTCGCCGCCCTCGCACGCCGCTCGCGCGTCATGCCGCCGCCGGACTCGACGTCCATCCTGTCCGCCCTGCCGATGCCGGCCATCGTGCTCGACGCCGAGGACCGCTTCCGCTTCGCCAACCCAGCCGCCGAAATCTTCTTCCAGCACTCCAGCCAGACGCTGCTCAGCATGCCGCTCGGCGAGCTGCTGCCGCCCGACAACCGGCTCTTCGCCCTGCTGCACCAGGTGCGCGTGCAGGACAGCCCGGTCGCCGACCACGATCTCACGCTGGAGAGCCCGCGCCTGCACCGCCACGGCGTCTCGGCCTACGGCGCGCCCATGACGGACCTGCCCGGCAGCGTGGTGCTGACCCTGCAGGACGGCTCGACGGCGGCCATGCTCGACCGCCAGCTCCACTTCCTCGGCGCCGCGCGGGGCGCCACCGCCATGGCCGCGATGCTGGCCCACGAGGTGAAGAACCCGCTCTCGGGCATCCGCGGCGCCGCGCAGCTGCTGGAGCAGGGCGCCTCCGAGGGCGATCGCGAGCTCTGCACCCTCATCCAGGAGGAGAGCGACCGCATCCGCAAGCTCGTGGACCGGATGGAGATGTTCTCCGACCGGCCGATCGAGCCGCGGGCGGTCAACATCCATTCCGTGCTGGACCATGTCCGCCGCGTGGCCCAGAGCGGCTTCGCCGCCCATCTGAAGATCGGCGAGGAATACGACCCCTCGCTCCCCGCCGTCTGGGGCGACCGCGACCAGCTCGTGCAGATCCTGCTGAACCTGGTGAAGAACGCCGCCGAAGCCGTCTCCACCGGCGGCGCCAGCGGCGGGCCCGGCGAGATCCAGCTCATCACCGCCTATCACCACGGCGTCCGCATCGCGGTGCCCGGCAGCAACGAACGCGTCCACCTGCCGCTGCAGGTCATGGTGCGCGACAATGGCGCCGGCATCCCCGAGCCGCTGCGCAGCACGCTCTTCGAGCCTTTCGTGACCACCAAGCGCGGCGGACAGGGGCTCGGCCTCGCCCTGGTCGCCAAGCTCGTGGCCAATCACGGCGGGCTGATCGAATGCGACAGCCGCCCCGGCCGCACCACCTTCCGACTGTCCCTCCCGGCGCCCCCGCCTGGCGAGCCGGGCCATGAGAGTGACGAATGACCGAATCCCGCACCGTCCTGATCGCCGATGACGACCGCGCGATCCGAACCGTCCTGTCCCAGGCCCTGACGCGGGCGGGATACAATGTACGCGCCACCTCCTCCGCCTCCACGCTCTGGCGCTGGGTGGAGGATGGCGAGGGGGACCTGGTGGTGACCGACGTCATCATGCCCGACGAGAACGGGCTCGACCTGCTGCCCCGCATCAAGCGCATCCGGCCGGACCTGCGCGTGGTGGTGATGAGCGCGCAATCCACCTTCACCACCGCCGTGAAGGCCGCCCAGCGCGGCGCCTTCGAATACCTGCCCAAGCCCTTCGACCTGAAGGAGTTGCTGAGCGTCGTGGAACGCGCCCTCGCGCGGCCCGCCAGCGCCCAGGCGCCCGAGGAGGAGATCGAGGGCGAGCGCCTGCCGCTGATCGGCCGCAGCACCGCCATGCAGGAGATCTACCGTACCGTCGCCCGCCTCACGACGGCGGACCTCACCGTCATGGTCACGGGCGAGAGCGGCACGGGCAAGGAGCTGATCGCCCGCGCCCTGCACGACTACGGCAAGCGGCGCTCGGGCCCCTTCGTGGCCATCAACATGGCGGCGATTCCGCGCGAGCTGATCGAGAGCGAGCTCTTCGGCCATGAGCGCGGCGCCTTCACCGGCGCGCTGACCCGTGGCGTCGGCCGCTTCGAGCAGGCCGCCGGCGGCACGCTCTTCCTCGACGAGATCGGCGACATGCCGGCCGAGGCGCAGACCCGCCTGCTGCGCGTGCTGCAGGAGGGCGAGTTCACCACGGTCGGCGGCCGGGCGCCGGTGAAGGCCAATGCGCGCATCGTGGCGGCGACGCATCGCGACCTGCGCGCCTCCATCCGCGCGGGCCTGTTCCGCGAGGACCTCTTCTACCGGCTGAACGTGGTGCCGATCCGCCTGCCGCCTTTGCGCGAGCGGACGGAGGATATTCCGCTCCTCGCCCGCCATTTCCTCGACCGCGCGCGCTCGGCCGGCCTGCCCCAGAAATCGCTCAGCCCCGAGGCGCTGGAGCGGCTGAAGCGCCACGCCTGGCCAGGCAATGCGCGCGAGCTGGAAAACCTGATGCGCCGCCTCGCGGCCCTCTACCCGCAGGAGATCATCGGCGAGGAGGCGGTCGCCGCCGAGCTCGCCGAGGCCGAGGCGCCGGCGGACGGCGCCCCGCGCAGCAGCGAGACGCTGGAGCAGGCGGTCGAGCGCCACCTCAAGCTGTTCATGGCCGCCCACAAGGACGGCATGCCGATCCGCGACCTGCACGAGCGCGTGATCTCCGAGGTCGAGCGGCCGCTGCTGCGCCTCGCGCTGAGCGCCACGCGCGGCAACCAGATCAAGGCGGCGGCGCTGCTCGGCCTCAACCGCAACACGCTGCGCAAGAAGCTGCGCGACCTGGAATTGCCCGTCGTGCGTGGGCTCTCATGACACGCCCATGAGCGAGAGCCCGGCCGCAACGCGCATCCGCGTGCCCCTGCTGCGGCGGATGGCCGACATGCTGCTGGGCCGCGGCGTCACGCTGGGGCTGGCGATCGGCGCGCTGCTCCTGGGCATCGCGACCTTCGTGCTGCTCTCCGACGGCAGCCCCTTCGGGCCCACGCGGCCGGGGCAGGTCGTCTTCATCTTCCTGGTCAACACGGCCATCGTCCTGCTGCTGCTGGCCTCGCTCGCGGGCCAGCTGGTGCGGGTCTGGGCGGAGCGGCGGCGCGGCTCGGCGGGCTCGCGGCTGCACACGCGGCTGGTGCTGCTCTTCTCGGTCGTCGCCGTCGTGCCGTCGATCACGCTCGCGGCCTTTTCGGTCGGCTTCTTCAACCTCGGCATCCAGGCCTGGTTCAGCGACCGCGTGCGCACGGCGCTCGAGGCCTCGCTGGTCGCCAGCCGCGCCTATTTCGAGGAGCACCAGAACAACATCCGCGCCGATGCGCTCGCCATGGCCAACGACCTCAACCGCGCCGTGGTGCTGCTGCCCGACCAGAGCCTGGCCTTCGCCCGCGTCCTGGCGACGCAGGCCAGCGCGCGCGGCCTGACCGAGGCCGTGGTCTTCGAGCCGCTGCTGGGCCGCATCGTGGCCCATGCCGGCATCAGCTCGGCCTTCACCCTGTCCCCGCCGCCGGACTGGGCCATGGAGCTGGCCACCAACGGCGAGGTCGCGGTCATCGCCGTCGAGGAGGAGAATCGCGTCCGGGCCGTGATCGCCCTGACGCCGACCTCGGGGCTGCAGCTCATGATCGGGCGTCCCGTCGATGCCTCGGTGCTGGAGCATATGCAGCGCACCGAGGCGGCGGTCACGGCCTACCAGCAGATCGACCGGAACCGCGAAGGGCTGCAGATCACCTTCGTGATGATCTTCGCCATCGGCACCCTGCTGGTGCTGCTGGCCGCCGTGCTGATCGGCCTCGTGCTCGCGAACCAGTTGGCCGGGCCCATCTCGCGCCTCATCATGGCGGCCGAGCGGGTGCGCGGCGGCGACCTCTCGGTCCGCGTCGAGGAGGGCGATGCCGACGACGAGGTCGGCAGCCTCAGCCGCGCCTTCAATCGCATGACCAACCAGCTGGCCGCCCAACGCAGCGAGCTGATGGAGGCCTATCGTCAGATCGCCGAGCGGCAGGGCTTCACCGAGGCCGTGCTGGGTGGGGTCTCAGCCGGCATCGTGGGACTCGACGCCGAGCTGCGGGTGAACCTGCCGAATCGCAGCGCCAGCCAGCTGCTGGGGATCGACCTGGAGCGCGAGATCGGCCGGCCCATGGCTGAGATCGCCCCGGAATTCGCGACGCTGCTCGCCAATCCGGGTACGACGCGCACGGCCGAGATCCGCATCGGCCCCCACAACGCGCGGCGCACCCTGCTGGCCCGCCTCTCACCGGAGATGGAGCAGCAGGGCCACGTGCTCACCTTCGACGACATCTCGGCGCTGCTGACCGCGCAGCGGCAGGCCGCCTGGGCCGATGTCGCGCGGCGAATCGCCCATGAGATCAAGAATCCGCTGACGCCCATCCAGCTCAGCGCGGAACGTCTCAAGCGGCGATACCTGAAGCAGATCCATGACGATCCGGAGACCTTCATCGCCTGCACGGACACCATCGTCCGCCAGGTCGGCGACATCGGCCGGATGGTGGACGAATTCAGCGCCTTCGCCCGCATGCCGCAGCCCGTGATCCGCACGGAGGAGATGGGCAAGATCGTGCGCGAGGCCTTGATTCTCCAGCAGAACTCCCGCCCGGAGATCGAGTGGATCACCGACCTGCCCGAGCATCCCGTCTATGGCGCCTGCGACCGCCGGCTGATCAACCAGGCGCTCATCAACCTGCTGAACAATGCCGCCGACGCCATTGCCATGCGCGTGCAGCGGGACGAGGATGAGGGCAGGGAGCGGCCGCGGCCGCTCGGTCATATTCGCGTCAGTCTGCAACCTGAAGGCGACATGCTCGTCATTGCCGTGGAGGATGATGGAATCGGATTGCCGGAAGGCGTCGAGGTCGATCGTCTCACCGAACCCTATGTGACGCACAAGGCGAAGGGGACAGGCCTTGGTCTTGCCATCGTGAAGAAGATCATGGAGGACCATCGCGGGCGCATCGTGCTGAGCGACGCGACGGAGGGACAGGGGCTGGGGCGCGGCGTGCGCGCCGAGCTGTTCATCCCCGCACGGGAGGCCGAGGTTCTGGAAGGTGACATGATGGAGCGCGGCCATGGCGCATGACATCCTGATTGTCGACGACGAGCCGGATATCCGCTCGCTGATCGACGGAATCCTTTCGGATGAGGGCTACGAAACCCGTCAGGCGCATAATTCCGACACCGCCATCGCGCATTTCCGGGCGCGGCGTCCGTCGCTGGTCATCCTCGACATCTGGCTGGCCAATTCGCGACTCGACGGGCTCGGCATCCTGGACGCGCTGCATCGCGAGGAGCCGCATGTCCCCTGCGTCATGATCTCGGGCCACGGCAATATCGAGACGGCCGTGCAGGCGATCCAGCAGGGCGCCTACGACTTCATCGAGAAGCCGTTCAAGAGCGACCGGCTGCTGCTCATCGTCGCCCGCGCGCTGGAGGCGGCGAAGCTGCGGCGCGAGATCAGCGACCTCAGGCTGCGCGCCGGTTCCGAGATGGAGCTGGTCGGCATCTCGCAGGCCATGGCGCAGATGCGCGCGGCCATCGAGCGCGTGGCGCCGACCAACTCGCGTGTCCTCATCAGCGGGCCGGCCGGCACGGGCAAGGAGGTCGCGGCACGCATGCTGCACGCCCGCTCGCGCCGCGCCGACGGGCCCTTCGTGGCGCTGAACTGCGCGACGCTGAACCCCGCCCGGATCGAGGAGGAGCTCTTCGGCGTCGAGCCGCAGGGCGACCAGCCGCGCCGCGCCGGCACGCTGGAGCGCGCCCATGGCGGCACGCTGCTGCTGGACGAAGTCGCCGATATGCCCATGGAAACCCAGGGCAAGATCGTCCGTGCGCTGCAGGAGCAGGGCTTCGAGCGGGTCGGCGGCGCGATCCGGGTGAAGGTGGATGTGCGCGTCATCGCCACCACCAACCGCGACCTCCAGGCCGAGATCGTGGCCGGACGGTTCCGCGAGGACCTTTTCTACCGTCTCTCGGTCGTGCCGCTGCGCATGCCCGCGCTGCGCGAGCGGCGCGAGGACGTGCCGGCGCTGGCGCGGCACTTCATGTCGCGCTCCATCGAGACCTCGGGCCTCTCGCCGCGCGGACTCGCCGAGGACACGATCGCGGCGCTGCAGACCTACGAATGGCCGGGCAATGTCCGCCAGCTGCGCAACCTCATCGACTGGCTGCTGATCATGGCGCCGGGCGAGGCGGGCCAGCCGATCCGCGCCGAGGCGCTGCCGCCGGAGATCGTCTCGGCCGCGCCCTCGATGCTGCGGCTCGACCGTTCCAGCGAGATCATGACCCTGCCGCTGCGCGACGCGCGCGAGATGTTCGAGCGGCAGTATCTCGAGGCGCAGCTGCTGCGCTTCGGCGGGAACATCAGCCGCACGGCGAATTTCGTCGGCATGGAGCGCAGCGCGCTGCACCGGAAGCTGAAATTCCTGGGCGTGCAGGCGGAAGACAGGGCCTCCGGGACGGCGTAACCTCCGCGCCGACCCATTCAGAGGCCGATTCACGCGTCAGGTTGAAGGAACCTGACGCGATCGGACTCCACCGCGGAAAAGGCCGGCATGTCGAAGATCGCCTATGTGAACGGGGCCTATCTGCCCCAGAGCGAAGCCTGCGTGAACATCGAGGATCGCGGCTACCAGTTCGGCGACGGTATCTACGAGGTGGTCCACGTCCATCGCGGGCGCTTCGTCGACGAGGACCGGCACCTGGGCCGGCTGGAGCGCTCGCTGAAGGAAATCCGGCTCCCCATGCCGATGCCCCTGAAGGCGCTGCGCCTGGTGCTGCTGGAGGTGCTGCGGCGGAACCGGATCACCGCGGACGGGCTGGTCTACATGCAGGTCTCGCGCGGCGTGGCGCCTCGCGACCACGCCTTCCCGAAGGTGCCGGTCCCGGTCTCCTTCGTCGTGACCGCCAAGCGCGTCCCGGCCTATCCGACCAACCTCGATGCGACGGCCATTGCCGCGATCACCCATCCCGACCTGCGCTGGGCCCGCTGCGACATCAAGACCATCAACCTGCTGCCCAACGTGCTGGCCCGCCAGGCCGCGCGCGAAGCGGGCGCCGCAGAGGCGATCCTCTACAATGAGGCGACCGGCATGGTGATGGAATGCGCCGCCACCTCCTTCTGGATCGTCGATGCCCAGGGCGCGCTGCGCACGCGGTACCTGGACCAGTCGATCCTGCCCGGCTGCACGCGCGGCGCTGTCATCGCGGAGCTGGAGGCGGCGGGCATCGCCTACAGCCTGGAGGAGTTCAGCCTCGAGGAGATGCGGGCCGCGCGCGAGACCTTCCTCACCTCGGCGACGGGCTTCGTGAAGCCGATCACGAAGATCGACGGGCAGGACGTGGCGGACGGGAAGGTCGGCCCCGTCACGCGGCGGCTCTTCGAAATCTTCACGCGGCACGTGAACGCCAGCGCCGGGAATGCGGCGTGACCGCGTCCGTGGGCCGGAGGGCGGAGCCCGAAGGGCTGAATCGGCCGCGCGGCGATGCGTCCGTTGGCCGGAGGGCGGAGCCCGAAGGGCTGAATCGGCCGCGCGGCGATGCGTCCGATGGCCGGAGGGCGGAGCCC
>JAQGHZ010000477.1 GCA_028291485.1 Rubritepida sp.
AGGCGTTGGTCACGATCTGCATGCGCGACGAGCGCAGGCGCGGGATGGCGTCGGGCGCCGGCGCCTCGATCCAGTCGACCTGGCCGGAGAGCAGCGCCGCCGTGCGCGTCGAGGCCTCCGGCATGGGCAGCAGCACGAGGCGGTCATGCTTGGGCACGCGCGCCTGGTCCCAGTAGTCGGGGTTGCGGACCAGCTCCAGCCGCTCGCCGGGCACCATGCGCGAGAAGCGGTAGGGGCCGGTGCCCGAGGGGTTGCGCGCGAAGGCGTCGGCGTCGTTGCCGACCTCGGCCGAGCGGCGCGGGCTCACCATCATGAGGAAGCTCATGTTGTAGGGGAGCAGGCTGTCCGTCTGCTTGGTGGTGATGGCGACGGTGAACTCGTCCACCGCCTCGATGCCCTCGTAATTGCCGAGATAGGCGCGGGCGAAGGCGAACTGCCGGGCGTTGAACTGCGGCGCGCCCTCGCGGGTGAAGCGCTCGAAGTTCCAGACGATGTCGGCGGCCGTGAGCGGCGAGCCATCATGGAACTTCACCCCGCGGCGCAGGTGGAAGAGCCAGCGGCGGCTGTTGTTCGGATCGATGTTCCAGGATTCGGCGAGGCCGGGCTTGATGTCGGCCGCGACGTCGCTGCGCGAGAGGTCCCAGCCCACCAGCGCGTCGTAGAGCGTGTAGCCGACGAAGCGCCAGCCCTCGAAGCCCTGGTCGGGCAGTCCGGCGGTCAACGGGATGTCGCCTGCCGTCATGGCGACGCGCAGGACGGTCTCCTGGGCCTGGGCGGGGGGCGCCGCGAGCGTGGCGAAGAGGGCGAGGCCGGCGGCGAGGGTCGTGAAGCGTCTCGTCATGGAAACTCCCGTCCGGGCCGCCTTGCGGGCGGCCGGAATTGCGTGGAGTGCGACTGCGTTCCTTCACCGCGCCTGTCATGCGGGGCGGTCCCAGGCCGAAGTTAGGCTGGGGGGAAAATCCATCTCAACAAGAAAATGCCCGCTCATGCAGCATCCGGCGTGGTTCTGATCGGGAATCGCCGTTCCGGCAGGCGGGTTGCATTCAGGTGAGGCACCATGCCGCCGCCGTCGGTACTTCAGGTCGTGGCCGGCGCGGCAGGCGAGCCTATCTGCCGTCGGTCCGGAAGATGACGACGCCGTCGCTCCGGAACGCCGCGCCTTCGCCGCCCTGCGCCCAGGCCGGTCCCTCGCCGCCCAGGACGACGTAGAAGGCGACCCCGGCGCGATGCAGCTCCTCCATCGCGACGCCGCGGGGGCTGGTCAGCAGCCGTTGCAGCTGTGCGTCCCGGGCCTCGACGACCATGGCCTGCGGCCCGCCGACGCGCCGGAAGATCGTCTTGCGGGAGAGATAGGCCGGGACACCGCTCAGGGCGGCGATTTCCACCGCCCGGTCGATGAGGATGTCCGTCGTCTCCACCTCGGACAAGGTGAAGGCTTCGTCCGGTCTCGCCGCCGCACGCAGCCAGGCCGAGGCGGCGCGGATGGGCCCGGGGATCTCCAGCTCCCGGGCCTGGATGGCCCAGCCGAGCCGCGGCGCCTTCCAGGCGGCGGCCTGCTGCCAGGTGACGAGCGTGCCGGCGCAAGCGAGCAGGGCAAGGGTGCGGGGCGCGGCCAGCCGCGGGACGAGGCGGACCGCGAGATGGGCGACCCAGGCGATGAGCAGGAGATTCACCAGCGGAAACCCGCGCTGGCGCCATTCGGTGTAGTCGCCATGGGGCGGCGTGGGGCCGAGCAGGATGAGCACGCATCCCCAGAACAGCGCCGCGGGCAGCACCGCGTCGAACCGCTCGAGCACCCCCCGCCGCCAGGCGAGGATCCACAGGCCGACGGCCGCCGCCAGCAGGAGCGGCGCCGGCGCCGCCAGGGTCAGCAGCATGAGGGCCGGCAAGGCCGCCGCACGTCCCAGGCCCTGGTGCAGAGGGTTCGCGATCCAGGCGAAGGGCGTGTCGATCTGCTGGATCCGCAGCAACTCCACATAGCGGTCCAGAAAGGTGAGCCACCCGTCGCGGGCGATCTCGCCCCGGGACAGCACGAGAAGCCCGGCGATGCCCACCAGAGCCACCAGGCCGATCAGCCAGGGCGCCAGCCGGCGCGGCAGGAAGCGGGCCGTCACGATGGCGCCGACCGCCCAGGGGAAGGCGAGCCAGAGGAAGATATTGGCCCGCACCAGCAGGACGCAGCACATGACGCCGCCGGCCAGGATCAGCACGCGCAGATCCGCCGCGCCGGGCTGGGCCAGGAGCAGCGCGAGCGACAGCAGCGCGAAGCCCAGCGCGTAGGGCGCCCCCGGGGAGGTGTCGTTCAGCCAATGGAAGGACAGGAAGCCCTGCTGCAATCCGAGGCTCGTCCCGTCGGGGAGTGCCGCGAGGAGCAGCATCGCCAACGCCGCGGTCGGGATGCCGCCCAGCGTGCGGGCCAGGGCCAGCAGGCCGAGCGCCATGCACCAGATGCCCAGCGGCTGCCAGGCTCCCGTCACCAGGGGCAGCGCCGGAACGTCCAGGAGGCGCGCCGGCAGGGCCGGCAGGCCGAAGCTGACGAAGTGGTAGAAGGGCAGCGGCATGTCGGCCAGCGCGCCGCCCAGCCGCCCGATGGTCCTGATGTCGCCGAGGCCGTTGATCGTGACGGCATGGAGCAGGGTGTCGGACCAGAGCCGCAGAAGGCCGGTCTCGGTGAATTCCGTGAAGCGTGCCGAGGTCTCGAGGGTCCAGAAGGCCGTGAAGGCGAAGGCCGCGGCCAGGCACAGGAACATGGCCGGCGGATCCGGCTGAAGGGCCGGCCGGCGATCCGGCCGGATCCACAGGATGGCAGCCGTCAAGGCGACGGCCAGCGCCGAGAGCGGCCAGATCTGATGCCCGCCGAAGTAGAAGGTCGGAACCGTGACGGCGTAGAGGAAGCCCAGGAAGCCCAGGAGGAGGGACTGCTCCCAGGGAAGGGCGATGCGGAAGATGCGGCCGGTCAGCCATCCGAGGCCGAGGGACACGAGGCCGACCAGCGTCATGAGCAGCCCGACGCCGATCGGGCGCGGCGTCATGTTCAGCCCGGTGACGGCGCCGAAGGACAGGACCAGCAGGAGGGGCATCAGCCAGGCGGAGGCGGGCCAGCCCGATGTCGTCCCGTCACGCATGTCGTCCGGCCCGGCCGGCACCTAGAGCATGTTCCGTTCGCGAGGGGTCACTGCAAAGAGCGCATGATTCACGCCTCGGGCGATTCCATCCGCGGCGCTCATGATCTAGGCCGCGCCGCCTTGTCCGCGGACGAGCGCTTTCTCGTTGCTCTGGATGTTGAGCATCGTGCCGGTGTGGTGGCGCGGCTGGATCTTCACCATCAGCGCCTCATGGATCCAGTGATGCTGGATCTGGTTGTCCTGCGTCCCGGAGGCGAAGGCGCAACCGAGGGCATAGTCGCCCGGGGCCAGGGCGGGCATGACGAAGCGGAAGTGGAACAGGCCCGTCTCGCCCTGGGCCATGGCCTGGGGCTGCAGGAGCGCCACGTCGCAGCTGTTGTCACCGGCGACGGCCTGCCCGAGTCGGTCCTTGAGGAAGAAGCCGGCGATGACGTCCGTCAGATCCGCCAGTGCTTCCACCCGCAGGTCGAGGACGGCCTCCTCGCCGCCTTCATACCAGGGCGCGTCCTTTCCGTCGGCGCGGCGCAGGGCGATATGCGTGATGCGCCCAAGGCCCGAACCGTAGCCGGCCTTGCCTTCCATGTCGGCGGTATCGGGCCCGGTCAGTTCGGCCTGCCCAGGCGCGACGTCCGCCGTGCGGATCGCGCCTTCGCCCAGGCCCATGGATTCCGCCGCGATGAAGGTGGTGTAGGCCTTGGCCACCTCCTCCGCGCTGCCGATCATCCTGGTATTTCCCCGATCGAGCCAGATGGCCCTGGAGCACAGCCCGACGAGGGCGGCGGTGTCATGTCCGCAGAAGAGGACGGTTCCCTTCTTCTGGAAGCCGCGGAGCCACCGGAAGCACTTCTGCTGGAAGTAGGCGTCGCCGACGGCCAGCGCCTCGTCGATGATGAGGACATCGGCGTCGACATGGGCGATGACCGCGAAGGCTAGGCGCATGGCCATGCCGGAGGAGTAGGTCTTGACCGGCTGGTCGATGAACTCGCCGATATCGGCGAAGGCGAGGATGTCGGCGAACCTGGCCTGGGTCTCCTCCTGGGCGAGTCCCAGGACGCTGGCGTTCAGGAAGACGTTCTGCCGTCCGGTGTATTCGGGGTTGAAGCCCGATCCGAGCTCCAGCAGGGCGGCGACGCGGCCATGGACCTCGACCTCTCCGTGGGTGGGAGTGAGCGTGCCGCAGACGAGCTGGAGCAGGGTGGACTTGCCCGAGCCGTTGCGGCCGATGATGCCGACGGTCTCGCCGCGGGCGACCTCGAAGGAGAGCTGCCGCAGGGCCCAGAACTCGTGGAAGTAGGGCCGGGCCTCGGTCGAGCGGCCGAGGGCGCGCAGCAACGGCGCGGCGAGGCGCCGCAGGCGGGGCATGACGGCCTGCTTCAGGCGGTCGGAGGGGGTGGGGTAGATGCGGTAGGCCTTGGAGAGGTCCTCGACGCGGATGGTGACGTCAGAGCACATCGGCGAAGCCCGGGCGGAGGCGCTGGAAGAGCCAGAAGGCGAGGGCGAGGGCCGCCAGCGCGCAGAGGGTGTACAGGCCGAGGCTGACGAAGTCGGGCATGCCGCCGAAGACGATGACGGTGCGGGACTGCTCGACGATGGAGGTCAGCGGGTTGAGGCGCATGAGGGTCCGGAAGGCGCCGGGGACGGCGTTGAGCGGGTAGAAGATGGGCGTCAGGAAGAGCGTCACGGTGATCAGCAGCGACACGATCTGGGAAAGGTCTCGCAGGAAGACGCCGCAGGCGGCGAAGAACATCACGAGGGCGGCGACGAAGATGAGGTAGGGCGCCATGACGAGGGGCCAGAAGAGGGCGGTCCAGTGGAAGACGCCGTTGAGGAGCAGCTGTCCGACGATGACGATGGCGATGGTCATGACGGCGTTGACCAGGCTGGAGAGGACGACGACGGCGGGCAGGACCTCGATGGGGAAGATGACCTTGGTGACGTAGCTGGCCTGTCCGAGGATGAGGACGGGCGCGCGTCCGACGGCCTCGGCGAAGACGCCGTGCACCGCCATGCCCACGAGGAGGAGGATGGCGAAGTCGAAGGGGCCGGTGGGGGTGGTTCCGGCCCAGCGGGTCTGGAAGACGGCACTGAAGACGAAGGTGAAGACGGCGGCGGTGAGCAGCGGGGTGAGGACCATCCAGGCGAGGCCGAGCAGGCTGCCCTGGAAGCGCTGCGTCACCTCGCGCTGGGCAAGGCGCAGGATCAGTTCTCGATGATCGACGACCGAGCGGAGGAGGCTCCGCAGGTCCACGGGCTGACGGCGCATGCCTGGTCCGGATGGGGAAGGGGGGAGGGTGGGGACTGATATCCGATCCGGCAAGGCCGCGTAACCCAGGGGGCGCGCGGCCGCCCGCGAGAAAGGCCGTACCGGATCTGCTGGTCAGGCGGTGGGGCCGCGCCTCATCCAGAAGCAGCCGCCATGTGTCGTCAGCCCGTCGAACAGGCCCGGGATCTTCCAGAGCGGATCCAGGATGCCGTGCAGTTCCGGCTGCGAGGAAGCCCAGTTCACCGGGAGCAGGATCTCGTCGCGCCCGGCGCCGCCCAGCAGATAGGTCATCAGCAGGTATTGCTCGCTGTAGAAGCGCTCCTTCCAGGCCTCCGGATAGTCGTGGGGCAGGAAGATGTCGTGGATGCCGAAGACGACGCCCTGCGGCAGGGCCGGCATGACCTCCCCGAAGAAGACCGTGACGTCCGAACCGGGGAACGACCGGTGGCTGTTGTCGATGAACACCATGTCGCCGGGGATCAGCTCGGCCCAGAAGCTGGCCGGCATGTCCTCCATCCGGGCGACGATGGTCTCGTCGCACAGCCCTTCCAGCGGATTATGGGGGTGCGGGTCGATGGAGATGATCTGGGTCGCCAGCCCGAGATCGCGAATGGCCCGGCGCGCGAAGCGGGTGGAGATGCCGGAGCCGACCTCGATGAACCGGCGCGGCGCGGTCTCGGCCAGGATGCCGTAGAGGCTGGCGCCGTCGAAGGGCGGGAACCAGGGATTGTCCCAGTTCGGCTCGATCGGCGAGTCCGCCGTGCGGCCGATCCGGCCCAGCCTCTCCGCATGCCAGGCGATCCCCCGCAATGTCTCCGAGATCCGCGGTATGTCGGCCGTGAAGCGTGCCGCGAGCTGGCGACCCGATGCCGAGTCGGCCAACGGCCGTTCGTGCGGGAAGTAGGCATAGTCGGTGGTGAACAGGCGGTTCTGCTGCGCAGCCAGGCGAATGACCGCCGCCCGGTCGGCGTCGACGCCCAGGGCCGCCTCCAATGTCGTGGCGCGGCCGAGACGCTCACCTTCCAGCCGTGCCGCGGCGACATCGGCGGCCGAGAGGGCAGGGGTACTGGCCTGCTGACGGGCCAGCGCGGCGCGCAGCCCGTCATTCTCACGCAGGAGCGCGTCGCGCCCTTCGCTCAGCCGGCGGATGGGCGGGATGTGGCGGGCAGCCCAATGGAGCGGGTTCATCGTCTGGGTCTTTGCTGTTCGGAAGGCGGCGCGGCGGCGTTAGCTTGTGACGGGGGCGGTCGGCACTGGCAAGCGCAGGGACATGCCGATCCGCATCGCGCGCTTCTCGACCAGATGGTAGGAGAGCGCCGCCATCCCCAGTGTCAGGGGCAGGGCGATGGCCGCGTTGCCCAGCCCGCCGATGCCGGTGCCCAGGACCTGCACGATGCTCTGCTGGATCGGGAAGGCCCAGAGGTAGATTCCGTAGGAGAAGTCGCCCCACCGGCCGGCCTCGCGCAGGACGAGCCAGCTGGCCCGCCCCACGGCGATGGTCGCGTAGGGCAGGACGACGCAAAGGGCGATCTCCGCTCCGTAGCCCAGCCGCGGCGCGAGGAAATGCATCAGCACGATGCCGGCCACTCCCAGCCGGGCGTCCAGGAAGCGTTCCAGGCGCAGCGAGGCCAGCAGCGCGCCGCCGACGAAATAGGGCACGAGCGTCGACGCGGTCCAGAATTCCGTGCCGGCCACGGCGAAGAGCGCCGGGCGCTGGACGAAGAAATAGGTGCTCAGCGCGACTGCGGCCAGGAACAGTGCAACCATGGCCGCGGCATGCCGGCGGCCCGCAAAGACATAGATCGGCACCAGCACGTAGAGCGTCACCTCGACCGGCAGCGTCCAGAGGCTGCCGTTCAACGCATACGGAATGGGCAGCGTCGCGAAGACGCCCGGCAGCGCGTAGCTGACATAGAAGACGATGTTGCCGAGATAGCGGAACGTCATCGGACTGGCGAAGTACTCGGCGAGCGGAACCGTCGTGAAGACCGGACCGATCACGAGGATGCCGAGGATCACCACCAGCGCCAGGGCGGGCAGGATGCGCCGCGCCCGGCGAACCAGGAAGCGCAACGGGTTCGGATCGTTCATCCAGCTCGTCGCGACGAGGTAGCCGCTGATGCAGAAGAAGATCTTGACGCCCAGCGTCGAGACGGACTGGCCGGCGAAGCCGAAGCCATGCTGGGCGCTCAGCTCCATCGAATGGTTGAGCAGCACCAGCAGCGCGCCCAGCAGGCGCAGCGCGTCGTAGTTGTTGCGGTGGTGCCTCATGCCGGCTGCCCGGCGGCGGCCCCGGATCGCCGCGTCAGGAAGTCGCGGATCGTCAGCCCCGGCTCCGGGGGCGAGATCCCGAGCGTCTCCTGGATGGCGGGCGCGATGGGCGTCATGCGGCGCCGGATCTCCACGAACTGGCGCGCCACCTCGAGGCGGGCGAGCGTGTCGGCCGACAGCGTCGAACCGGTCCGGATGACGGTGTTGCTCTCGTCGGTCTTGAAGAAATACAGCCCGATCTCGGTGTGCAGCAACGTGAAGTCCGCCTGGGCCACGGCGCAGGCGCGCAGAAGGAAATCGTAATCCTCCTCCAGCGTCAGCCGGGGTTCGAACCGGAGCTCCTCGCGGGGCACCCGGGTGCGGTCGACCACGAAGCTGTGGATGGGCGCGAAATTGCCGACGAAGAGGTCGGCGAGGGAATCGCCAGTGAAGGGGGAGGACTGGCCGACCGCATGCACGAAGTGCAGGTGCATGTCGGCCGTCGCCACCTTCACGCGGCCGAAGGCGATGGCGCCACCGCCCGCGACGAGCTGACCGATCAGGAGGCGATAGGCCTCGGGATAGAGCACGTCGTCATAGTCCAGCAGCGCGGCGTAACGTCCGGTCGCCGCGGCGAAGCCGAGATTGATGAGCTCGGACCGGGCGTCCTTGGGATCGTCGCGGGTAAAGTTCAGCAGCTGGAGGGAGATGCCCTGCGCGCCGGTCAGCATGGGCGCGAAGTACTGCTCCAACTCGGCGAGGGCCGCTTCCGAAAAGCGCTGGCAGACCATCAAGATCCGCAGCGGGCGGTACTGCTGCCCCACGAGGGAGAACATCGCACGGTCGAGTTCGAGCAGCCGGCGCGGATCGTGGACGCGCAGGACGACGTCGATGCCGCGTTCGGCATGCTCGGAGGCGGAGAAGCTGTCGGTCATGTCACCATCTCACGAGTCACCATCTCACTGGCGCGAAGCTGAATCCCCGGGAGAAATCGGCGTTCGACCGCCAGCTCTCCGGCACCGGGGGCGGGCTGGCGGCGGGCACGGGGAATCCCGACGCGAGGAGCTCCGCCTCCGCCATGCGCAGGAAGTCCTCGCCACCCCATTTGCGGCCCAGGATGACGGCGGATTCGAGCATCAAGCGCCGCATGCTCGCCCCGGTCTGGCGATTTGTCACCGCGTGCAGGAAGAGGGCGTTGGGCGCGATGCAGACGGGATGGCCGGCGGCCCGGACGCGCCAGGACAGGTCCACGTCCTCGCAATACATGAAGAAGGCCTCGTCGAACCCGCCGGTGATCTCGAACAGCTCGCGCGAGATCATGAGGCAGGCGCCCGAGGCCCATGGGGTCTGCAGCGTGGCCGGATCGTAGACCTTCGGATGCTCGGCCGGGAATTGCACGGCCTCGACGAGCGCCTGGCGGTCATGGGCCAGCAGGACCCTCGCCATCGCCATCAGGGCGTCGGGATGGAACGCGCCGTCGGGGTTGGTCGCGACATAGGCGTCCGCGCCGCGCGAAAAGGCTTCCCGCATCAGCAGGTTATGGGCATGCCCGAAGCCGACATTGCCCTGGGCGGGCAGGGTGATGACGCCGGGCATGGCTTCGCTGGGCGCACCATTGTCGATCACCAGCCGCAATCCAGCGCCCGGCACGCGCCGAAGCGCGACGGAGGCGCTTTCCAGGCAGCGCCGCAATTCCTCGGGGTCCCCGTAGTAGGTGACCACCCCGACGGCGATCGCCAGTTCCGGCAAGGGCAGGTCCAACCCGAGCGAAACGCGCTGCAGATCCACCCCTGCCTCGCCGGACAACCTGGGAAAGGCTTGCGCCACCATGGGTTCGGGAGGTTGCGGCGCGGCCTCGACGGGTTCCGCCGGAGGCTGGGGGCTATCGGCCCGGGCTTCCGCCACATCCGCGGGGGGCGACCCGCGAAGCCGCCCGGTGACGTAGCGCAGCGGAGCGGTCAGCTTCCAGCTCGAGCTGGCCTCCAGCTGACCGATCCGCTGTTCGGCATCGCACAGCACCTTGGTCACGCGCTGCCGCTCCTCCAGCAGCTTCTCCAGCTGCTCCTCCATACCTTCGGCACGGCGCAGCGCCCGATCCCTCTGCGCCTCGACTTCCCTGAGCTGCGACTCGGTTCTCCGGAGCTGGGACACCACGCCATCGCACTGGATCTGCAGCCGGGCCTTTTCCGCATCCGCGCGGGCCAGCGAATGGGCGACCTCCGCCTCCCTCACCGCGAGCTGGCTGGTCTCGATATAGGCGGTGATGCCGGGGAGGCTGACGGGAGCCGCGGAGGCCGCCGCGACAAGATACAGGGCACGGGCCAGGCCCGGATTGGCCTCGAAGGCGTCCGGCCCGCGCTGCTCGAAGGTGAGCGCGCCCGTGGTGGCTTCGCCCGACTGGTCGCCCTCGGCGACGATCAGGGAGCCGATCATCGGGCGTTGCAGGAGCATGCACACATGCGGAAACCGTGTGCGCAGGCCGGCGTCGAATTCGGCGCGGGTCAGCTCGCGCACATGGAAGCTGTTCGCCCTCGACCCATCCGGGGAATAGATGTCGCGGTCAGGCGTGCTGATGAGCAGGATACCGTCCGGCCGCAGCACCCGCCGGGCCTCGGCATAGAAGGCCTCGTGCTCGTAGAAGTGCTCGATCGTCTCGAAGCTCGTCAGCAGGTCCACCGAGGCGTCCGGGAGATTGATGCGCCGCGCGTCGCCGAGCCTGAAGGTCAGATTGGGCTTCTTGTAGCTGAGCGCTGAATGCGTCACCGCGACCTGGTCGACATCCATTGCCACGACGCTGCTCGCGACCTGCGCCATCAGGGCGGCGCCGTATCCCTCGCCGCAGGCGATATCCAGGACGTCCTTCCCCCTCGCCATTTCCCGGGCCAGGAAGTAACGGTGCAAGTGTTCGATCTCGATCTGACCGGCAATGGCTCCGGTCAGGCGCTCGCCCGTAAAACCTAACTCGAATGCTGGGCGCTCACGCGGAAAAATCTCTCCCAAAAAAGCCATCCTCCCCGGCAGAGGTCGCGTTCTGGCGACAAGTCCTGGAATTGGCAAGAGTATGGGGCTTCAGTTCGACATTGACCTGAGGGGAACGATTTTCGCGCTCCGGCGGCACGATCGGCGGCGCGGGGACGTTCCTGGCTGAGAGCGGAAGGCCCCCCGATGCCCGAGGCACGCAGGGCGCCAGAGGGACATTCCCAGAAGGACATCCAAGGTATCAAGCGGACTTGCCGCACCGAAGGGCCGGCTCCATGCTCCCCGGGATGGACCGAACAGGCATCGGCGCATGAGCCGCATCCGCGATATCCGCATCCTCCCCTTGCAGTATGCGATGCCGCCGGAGGACGCCTACGGCATGGCGCGCGGGCTGACCCATGTGCGAGGCGCCGGGCTCGTGCTGCTGGACACCGAGGACGGCGTCGAGGGCATCGGCGAGGCCTGGGGGCCGGCCTCGGTCAACGCCGCCTATCTGGAGATCGTGAAGCCGTACTTCATCGGCCGCTCCGTCTTCGCCCAGCGCGGCATCGCGCAGACGATCCTCGCCAAGCACTACCATTTCGGCACCCAGAACGGGCTGGTGGCGATGCTCTCGGGCATCGACATCGCCGCGCATGACGCGATGGGCAAGCTGCTCAACGTGCCGGTCTGCGACCTGATCGGCGGGCGCCAGCGCGACCGCGTGCCGGTCTATGCCTCGGGCGGCTACCTCACCCGCGCGGAGGACCATCTGGCCGCGCTCGCCGCCCAGCTCGAGCCGCTCGCCGGGCGCGGCTTCGGCGCCTACAAGATCAAGATCGGACGCCACCCGCGCGAGGATGCCGAGCGCGCCGCGCTGGCGCGCCGCATCATCGGCGATGCGCCGCTGCTCACCGTTGACGTCAACGGCAACTACACGCTCGACATCGTGCTGGAATCGATGCGGCGCATGGCGGAGTCCGACATCCACTGGGTGGAGGAGCCGCTCGCGCCGCAGGACTGGGCCGGCTATCGCGAGCTCGCCGCGCGCACGCCGATCCCCATTGCCACGGGCGAGGCGCTCTACACGCTGTTCGACTTCCGGCGGGTGATCGACGGCAGGCTCGCCGCCGTGTTGCAGCCCGACCTCACGCTGTGCGGCGGGCTCGATACCGCGCGGACCATTGGCGCGCTCTGCGGCGCCGAGCATCTGCGCGTGTCGCCGCATGTCTGGGGCACGGGGATCGGGCTGGCCGCGGCGGTGCACTGGGTCGCCGCGCTGCCCTCCTACCCGCATGCGGAGAACGTGCCGTACCCGGCGCTGATCGAATACGATGTCGGCCGCAATCCCCTGCAGAACGGGATCTTCGAGACGCCGATCCGCTTCGCCGAGGGCTTTCTCCATGTGCCCACGGGGCCGGGTCTCGGCATCACGCTCGACCGCGACGCGCTCCGCCGCTTCACCCCGGCATGACACGGGCCGGGCGCCGCGTGCTGGTCGTGGGCGGCGCCGGCTTCGTCGGCGCCGCCGCCGTGCGGGAGTTGCTGGCGGAAGGATGGCGCGTGGCGGTGATGGACCCCGCGCGGCGCGAGGTGCCCGAAGGCGCCGAAGCGCTCGCCGGCTCCATCGAGGATGCGGCCGCGATCCGCGCCGCGATCGAGGCCTCGCAGCCCGATGCGGTCGCCTGCTTCGCGGCCTATGGCGGTTCCGGCGGCGGCCTGTCGCGCGCGGCGGAGGCGGAGGCCGACCGCGCCTTCGCGGTGAACGTGCTCGGCTTCCGCCGCCTGCTCGCCGAGGTCGCCGCGGCGGGGATCAGGCGCGTGGTCTGGACCAGCTCCACCGTCGTGCTCGGCGCTGCCGCCTCGGAGGCGCGGGTGGATGAGGACGCGCCACGCCTTCCGCTCGGCACCTACGCGCTGACCAAGGTCCTCGCCGAGGATGTGGCGGACTTCATGCGACGCGTGCACGGGCTGGAAATCACCGGGCTGCGCATCCCGCTGATGCTCGGACCCGGCCTCTGGTACGACGGCGCGGCCAGCTGGGTGAAGCGCCTGGTGGACGAGGCGGCGCCCGGCGCGGCGCCGGAGATCACCGCACCCGGAATCCTCTTCGACGCGATGCATGCCGCCGATCTCGGGCGGCTGGTCGCGCAACTCCTCGCCGGGGATGCGCCGCGCGAGCCGATCTATCACGTCGCGGGCTTCACCACCGATGCGGCGACCCTCGCGCGCGACATGGCGCGGATCGTCCCCGGCTATGCGCCACGGCTCAGGATCGAGGCGCCGCCGGTGGTCTTTCCCCTGGTCGACGAGGCGCGGCTGGTGCGCGACACGGGCTTCGCGATCCGCCATGATGCCGAGGGCGTGTTGCGCGATATGCTGGCGAACCGAAGCAGGAGCAAGGTGGCGTGAGGATCGAGGCCAGACTGCAATCCCTGGGACTGACTCTGCCGCCGCCGCGCGCGCCGGCCTATGCCTATCAGGCGGTGGTGATCGAGGGCGGTCTCGCCTGGGTCTCCGGCCAGCTGCCCTGGGCGGGCCAGGTGCTGCGCGCGACGGGAAAGCTCGGCGCGGGCATCGACCTCGCCACGGGCCAGGATTGCGCGCGGGCCTGCGTGCTGGCCGGGCTGTCGGTGCTGGCGGAGGCGCTGGGCAACCTGGACCGCGTGCGCCGCATCGTGAAGGTGACGGGCTTCGTCGCCTCGGCGGCGGGCTTCAACGACCAGCCCAAGGTGCTGGACGCGGCCTCCACGCTCTTCGCCGAGATCTTCGGCGAGGCTGGGCGGCACGCACGCTCGGCGGTGGGCGTGGCGGAGTTGCCGCGCGACGTGCCGGTGGAGATCGAATTCGTGGCGGCGATCAGCGCCGCCTGACGCAGAGGCGATCGGGGAGCGAGGACATGAACCACTGGATACCCGGGCGACGCGAGGTCCTTTTTGCGGGCTTGGCCACCCTTTCGATCCCGCTGGTCGCATCGGCGGACGACGACAGCCTCATCTACGGCCCGACCGATCCGCAGGCGCGGCGCGGCGGGCGCGTGACGGTGGGCTCGCTGGTGGAGCCGCCGGCGCTCGACCCCTTCCGCCAGGCGGCGGATGCCCGCATCCGCGTCTCGGTGCTGATGTACCAGGGCCTGTTCTACGAGGACGAGTCCGGCACCGCGCGGCCGCTGCTCGCGACCTCCGCCGAGGTTTCGCCCGATGGGAAAAGCTGGACCTTCCGGCTGCGCCGCGGGGTGAAGTTCCACACCGGCCAGGCCATGAGCTCGGCCGACGTGAAGTACAGCTACGACTTCATGCGCGACTCCCGGAACGGCTCGCCCGGCGCGGGCGACCTCTCCTCTGTGGAGGCGATCGAGGCGCCGGCGGAGGATGTCGTGGTGTTCCGCCTCGTCAGGCCCAATGCGGCGCTGCCGATGACGCTGACCAACAAGTATGGCGCTGTCGTGCCGAAGGACTTCTTCGCGGACGCCAGTTCGGGCACGCGCATGAACGAGATCTCCGTCGGCACGGGGCCGTTCAAGCTGAAGCAGTTCCGCCCCAACTCCGTGCTGGTGATGGAGCGCTTCGCCGACTACTGGCAGCCGGGCCTGCCTTATCTGGACGAGGTGACCTTCGCGGTGATGCCGAACAGCGCCGCCATGGCGGTGGCGCTGCAGAGCCGGCGCGCCGACCTCGCCATGTTCTCCCGCCCGCAGGACACGCAGGCGCTGGCCCGCCTGCCGGGGGTCGAGGTGAAGCGCTGGCCCTCGCTGAACCAGAAGACCGTCGATCTCGACTGCGCCTACGGCCCGCTCACGGATGTGCGGGTGCGGCAGGCCATCGCGCTGGCCCTCGACAAGAAGGCGGTCATGGACGCCTCCATCGCCGGCTACGGCACGGTGATCGGCACCATGGTCGCGGGCATGCAGGAGGCCTGGGGCGTGCCCATCGCGGATCTGCCCAACCAGGCCGTCGACCTCGACCGCGCGAAGGCGCTGCTGGCCGCGGCGGGGCACGCCAGCGGCGTCGACATCGATCTGACCACGATTATCGGCTACGACTGGATGGATCCGGCGGCGTTGACGATCGCCGAGCAGCTCCGGCGTGTCGGCATCCGCGTGAATATCAAGCGCATCGAGCTCGGCCTGTGGATCCGCAATTTCCGCGCCC
>JAQGHZ010000510.1 GCA_028291485.1 Rubritepida sp.
CGCGGATCATGTTGCCGACGAGGTCCAGGATCAGGAAGCGGGCCCGGGTCTCGACTTCGGGCGGCAGGTCCTGGTGGCGAATCGTCGCGGCGTAGCGCGCGAACTGGGCGGTGACATCGGTCATGGACGTGACCTCCTCTCGAAGATTTCCGGCAGTAAACCAGAGGCGTCCGCGGCACGCCAGCATGTGCCCGCCCATTCGCGTTGCAGCGACGCGCCGGAAGTGCCACTTAGGGCGCCATGTTCACGCGACGTTTCCTGCCAGCCTATGCATCGGGACTGGCGGCAACCCCAGCGTTCGGCCGCAGCGCGCGCGGGCAGGGGGCCTTCTCCGCCTTCCTGGATGGCGTCCGCGCCGAAGCCCGCCGCGCTGGTGTCGGCGCCGACACGCTCAATCGAGCCCTGAACGGCCTGCAGCCGAACGACCGGGTGCTGGAGCTCGACCGCCGCCAGGCCGAGTTCACCCAGACCTGGCCGCAATACCGCGACGCCCGCCTCTCCCAGACCCGGATCGACGCCGGCCGCCGCGCCTATGCCGACAACCGGGCGCTGCTCCAGTCCATCGAGGCGCGCTTCCGGGTCTCGTCCCGCGTGGTCGTCGCCATCTGGGGGATGGAGACGAACTACGGCAGCGTCACCGGCAACTTCAACGTGATCGAGGCGCTCGCCACCCTCGCCTGGGAGGGCCGGCGCGCCAGCTTCTTCCGGGCCGAGCTGATGGCGGCGCTGCGCATCCTCGACGCCGGGAATGTGAGCGTGGAGCGCATGCGCGGCAGCTATGCCGGCGCCATGGGCCATCCCCAGTTCATGCCGACGAGCTTCGAGCGGTTGGCCGTGGACTTCGACGGCGACGGCCGGCGCGACATCTGGGACAGCAAGGCCGACGCGCTGGCCTCCATCGCCAACTATCTCGGCCGTTCCGGCTCCGGCTGGCGCGAGGGCGAGATCTGGGGCTTCGAGGTGCTGACGCCCCAGGGCTTCGACACGGCGCTGGCCGACCATCGCCAGACCAAGGCCATGGCCGAATGGGCGCGGATGGGCGTGACCCGGGCGAGCGGGGGAGGCCTTCCCGGCAATGGCGGCGACTGGGCCGTCGTGATCCCCGGCCTGTCCCGCGGCGATACCCAGGCCTTCATGGTCGGGCAGAACTTCATGCAGATCCGGCGCTACAACCCGTCCAATTTCTACGCGACGGCCGTCGGGCTCCTGTCGGACAGGGTGGCGTGAGGCACGCCTTCCTGGCGCTCCTGCTGCTGGCCGGCTGCTCGCGGACGCCGGCCGTGGTGCCGCAGCCGCGCTACGTCCTGGGCGAGGGCTACCGGAATGGGGGAATCTGGTCCTACCCCCGCGAGGAATTCGACCTCAACGAGGCCGGCATCGCGGCGATCCTTCCCACGTCCACGCCCGGCCTCACGGCCAATGGCGAGCTGCGCGACAGCCGCGGCATGTTCGCCGCCCACCGCACCTTGCAGCTCCCGGCCATCGTCACCGTCACCAACCTCGAGAATGGCCGTTCGCTGCGGCTGCGCGTGAACGATCGCGGTCCGCAGATGGCCGGCCGGGTGGTCGGTGTCTCGCCCCACGCCGCCGAGCTGCTGGGCGCGCGCGGGCCGTTCCTGGCGCGGGTCGTGGTGGACGGGCAGGCCTCGCGCGCGGCCATCGACGGGTTGGCCGGCCAGAACATCCTACCGATCCAGGCGGCGCCGGTGGGACGGGTCGAGCGGGAAGGGCTGGCCCCGCCGCCCGGCGCCCACGGCTCCGCCGGCCCGGCCGTCGCCGCCACGCCGGCCCGGACCGACGAAGCGCCCGTCGTCGCGCGCGAGCCCGAGCGCCTGCCGGAGCAGGTCATCCAGGGGCCGGTGATCTACGCCGGCTCCATCTGGCTCGAGGCGAGCCGATTCTTCCGCCGCGACCTCGCCGAGGCCCAGGCCGCGCGCATCGGCGGCCGTGCCGAGCCCTTCGGTCCGCGCGGCCGCCAGCAGCAATGGCGCGTCCGTTCAGGGCCCTATCCGACCATCGCCGCGGCGGATATCGCGTTGGCCCGGGCGCTCTCCGCCGGGCAGCCCGACCTGCGGCTTGCGGTGGAATAGCGCGCGGGCGTATGGCCATTCCGTGCCCGCTTCCCAAAGGGATTTCCACATGCTGCGCCGCTCCCTGATCGGGGCCTCCGCCACAATCGGCCTCGCCGCCCCCGCCGTCGCGCAGCCGCGCCACACCCCCGTGCCGGCGGCGCCCCGCCCACAGGCGCGCCCGCCCGCCGTTCCGTCGGCCCCGCCAGCCAACTCGCCGATCGGGCCTGTCGACACGATCGCGCGCAACGTCGTGCTGATCGATTTCGAGACCGGGGCGACGTTGATAAGCAAGGGGGCCGAGGAGCGCATGCCGCCCGCCTCCATGTCCAAGCTCATGACCATGTATGTGGTCTTCGAGTACATCAAGAACGGCCGGATCCGGCCGGACCAGATGATGCAGGTGAGCGACGCGGCCTGGCGCATGGGCGGCTCGCGCATGTTCCTGGACCGCGCCTCCAGCGTCTCTGTGGACGACCTCTCGCGGGGGGTCATCATCCAATCGGGCAACGACGCCTGCGTGACGCTGGCCGAGGGCATCGCGGGCTCCGAGCGCGCCTTCACCGAGATCATGCAGAACATGGCCCGCGAGCTCGGGCTGACCTCCAGCACCTTCCGCAACGCCACCGGCTGGCCGGACCCCGAGCACCGGATGACGCCGCGCGACCTCGCGACCCTGTCGCGGCGGGTCATCCTGGACCATCCGGAATCCTACCGGCTCTACGGCGAGCGCAGCTTCCGCTGGAACAACATCACCCAGGAGAACCGCAACCCGCTCCTGGGGAAGGTGAACGGCGCCGACGGGCTGAAGACCGGCCACACGGAGGAGGCGGGCTATTGCCTGACCGCGTCAGTGAAGCGCGGCGACCGGCGGCTGATCCTGGTGGTCGGCGGGCTGCCCACCATGCGGGCGCGCTACGAGGAAGCCGAGCGGCTGATCGAATGGGGCTTCCGGGAGTTCGACAACGTCGTGCTGTTCCGCGCGGCGGACACGATCGACCAGGTGCCGGTCTATCTCGGCGACCGCCCGACCGTGCCGCTGGTGGGCGGGCGCGAGGTGGTCGCGACGGTCCCGCGCGGCTGGCGCGAGACGCTGCAGGCCAAGGTGCGCTTCGACTCGCCGGTGCCGGCGCCGGTGGTGAAGGGGCAGGAGCTCGGGCAAATCGAGGTGTCCGGCCGCGGCGTGCCGCCGATGACGCTGCCGCTCTATGCGGGGGCCGATGTGGAGCGGCTGGGCGTGGTGGCGCGGATCCCGGCGGTGATCTCGCGGATGATGGGCCGCGGGACTTGATCCCCAAATTCGTCAGTTTTGAGGGTGGCGAGGGCGCAGGAAAATCGACCCATGTTAAAATTCTCAGTGCTGAATTGGCATCTCTGGGGTATTCTGTCCTAAGGACGCGTGAGCCGGGCGGATCCGCGGGTGCCGAGGCCGTGCGGGGACTCCTGCTCTCCCGCCCCTGGGATCCGCTGGCCGAGATGGCGCTGCACTTCGCGGCCCGTCGCGAGCATTGGATGCGGAGCA
>JAQGHZ010000519.1 GCA_028291485.1 Rubritepida sp.
AACTCGGCCTCGAGCCCTTTTCCGCCGGCCCCGAGGAGCTCGCCGGCTATCTTCGTGCCGAGATCGCGAAATGGACCGCCGTCGTGCACGCCGCGCGCATCACCATCGACTGATCACGTCCTTCTTCGATCCACCCCGCAGGGGCTGGACCGGATCGCAATTTGCCCGAGGATGCTGATCCGGACGGGGAAGGAACATTGATGCGCTGGGGCCGCGAGACGAATCTTCTGCTCCTGGCCCTCGGTGCGATGTTCCTGCAGCAGACCTTTGCCTCGCTGGGCCGTAGCCTGCCGACGGTCATCGCTCCCGCCATCATCGACGACCTGCTCCTCGATGCGGCCTGGGTCGGCGTCTATGTGAGTCTGGTCGCGCTGTCCGCCCTCATGTTCCAGCTGGGCTGCGGCAGCTTCATCATTCGCTACGGCGCCCTTCGCATGAGCCAGGTCGCGCTGCTGCTGCTGGCCGGGGGCCTCGCGGCCGCTTCCACCGGCTCGATCGCCCTCCTGGCGGTTTCGGCCGTGATCGGCGGCGGCGGCGCGGCCATCTCGACGCCGGCCAGCTCGCATCTGCTCGGGCGATACTCGCCTGCCAGATACACGCCGCTGGTCTTCTCGCTGAAGCAGACCGCGGTGCCGGCGGGATTGCTGCTGGCCGGCCTCCTCGGTCCGGCGCTCACGGGATGGACGAGCTGGAGCGTCACGCTCAACGTCGGGGCGATCGGCTGCGTTCTGTTTGCCGTCCTGCTGCAGGGCTCGCGGGCGGAGTTCGATGCCGACCGCGTGCCGAGCCGGCGATTCCATCTGTCGGATTTCCGGACGACCTTCACCTCGGTGCTGGCCACGACCGAGCTGCGGAATCTTTCCATGGCCTGCTTTGCCTTCAACGGCCTGCAGACCGTCTTCACCTCCTATTTCATCATCTATCTGGTTCAGCTCGGCTACACGCTCTCCCTCGCGGGCCTGGTGTTTTCCGTGGCGATGTTCGTCGCCGTGCCCTGCCGCATCCTGTGGGGGTGGCTCGGCAGCACCTCCGTGTCGCCGCGCGGCATGATGGGAGGGCTGGCCTTCGGCATGGCGGCCAGCGCGCTGGTCACGGGGTTCTACGGCCCGTTGTGGCCGGTGCTGCTGGTCGGCTTCGTGGCGTCCTGCGTGAGTGCCACCGCCATGTCCTGGCACGGGGTTCTCCTGGCGGAGGCGGCGCGCCTGGCCCCTCCCGGGATGCGTGGAATGGCGACCGGCGGGGTGCTCTCCTTCGGCCAGATCGGCGGCCTTCTTCTGCCGCTGGTCTACTCGGTGCTTCTGTACTTCACGGGCAGCCATGGCCTGGGCTTCCTGCTGTGCGGCGCGCCGGCGCTCCTGGTGGGCTTTCTGCTGGTGCGCCTCTCATCGCAGAGCGCCGCCTAGCGCGCGGCCCCTCGGTGAGAGGGATGGCGACGCGCGGTCACCGCGGCGATCAGGCCGTGTGGATCGCCTGCCCGTCCTTGAACGCCTATCGGCAGGCGATGACACCATCGGCGCAGCTGACGCAGGTGCCTCGGAGGCTCTCCTGCGTCGAATGCACGGCCGACGTTGGCCGTCGGCAGGTGCTGGTCTAGGCTCGCCCCAAACGTCCAAGGAAGCCCGGCATGCTCGCCTCCCAGCGCCACCTCTTCGATATCCCGCGCGATGTCGCCTATCTCAACGCTGCCGCCTGGTCGCCGCTGCCGCTTGCGGTGCAGGAGGCCGGGCGGATGGGCGTCGAGCGCAAGACCCGCCCCTGGGATGTCGATCCGGCGCTGCCCGGCCGCGTGATCGAGCGCGCCCGGGTGGCCGCTGCCATGCTGATCGGCGCCGCGGCCCAGGATGTCGCTGTGATCCCCTCCGTCTCCTACGGCGTCGCCATAGCAGGGAAGATCTTCGCTCCGCCCGCCGGATCCCGCGTGCTGGTCTTCGAGGACGATCATTCCTCGCCGGTGCTGGAATGGCTCGCCCGTGCGCCCGCGCAGGGATTCACGGTCGAGACGGTGAAGCGCCCCGCCGATGGCGACTGGACCGCCGCCGTGGAGGAAGCGATCGCCAAGCCCGGCGCGCCGCTCTCGATCGCCTCCATCTCAAACCTGCATTGGGCCGATGGCGCCTTGCTGGACATGGACCGCATCGCTGCGGCGCTGAAGGCGAAGGGTGCCGCGCTGCTGATCGATGCGACGCATGGCGTGGGGATGATGGATCTCGATGTGAATCGCATCGACCCCGATTTCCTTATTTTCCCGACCTACAAATGGGTGCTCGGTCCCTATGGCCGCGCCTTCATCTACATCGCGAAGCGCCACCAGGACGGCGTTCCGCTGGAACAGACCGGCTTCGGCCGCAAGGGCGTGCTGAACGACCGCGTGCCGTATCTGTCCGACCTGTCCTACGCGCCGACCGCGCGGCGCTTCGACATGGGCGAGCGCGACCATTTCGTCGGGCTCGAGATGGCGGCGGTGGGCCTCGAACTGATGGCATCCTGGGGTCACGCCGCCATCG
>JAQGHZ010000002.1 GCA_028291485.1 Rubritepida sp.
CGCGACCTGCCGGCCCTGCCCCCCGAATCCCTCGTGGCATTCCTGGACGCCGGGGCTTACGGTGCTTCCATGAGCAGCACCTACAATGCCCGGCCACTCGCGGCCGAGGTCATGGTGGAAGGCGCCCGCTTCTCCGTGATCCGGGATCGCCAGTCCTACGATGCCCTGCTGATGGGCCAGCGCCTGCCGGCATGGGCCGAAGGTTCCACACCGGGATGACGGAGCCGAGCCTTCGCCGCAAGCGCGCGCTCGCCCGGGCCGCCCTGTGGTGGGAGGCCGTCTGGCCGGCTGCCTGGCCGGTGCTGGGCGTCCTGGGTGCCTTCGCCGTCCTCGCCCTGCTCGGCCTCCCCGCGCTCCTGCCCGGTTGGCTGCACCTGCTGGCGCTGCTGACCCTGCTCGGGGCGCTCGGCTGGGCCGGATGGCGCGGATGGGTGCGGTTCCGCCTGCCCGACGCGGCCGCGACCGACCGGCGGCTGGAACGCGCGACGGGCCTCTCGCATCGCCCGCTGGCCACCCTCCAGGACACGCCCGCCACCTCCGATCCCGCCGGCCTCGCCCTCTGGGCCGCCCACCAGGCGCGGATGCGGCGGATGATCCGCCGGCTGCGCGTGGGCCGTCCCCGGCCGGGCCTTGCCGCGCGCGACCCGCGGGCGCTGCGCGGCGGGCTGCTGGTGGCGCTGACCGCCGCTCTCGTCATCGCCGGAGCTGACGCGCCAGCCCTGCTGGCCCGCGGCTTCATGCCCAGCTTCGCCGCCGCCGTTCCGCCCGCGCCCCTGCGCTACGAGGCCTGGGTCACGCCGCCCAACTACACCGGCGCGCCGCCCATCTTCCTGCCCGCGGGCGGAGGCGCCGCCACCGTTCCGACCGGCAGCCGCCTCCAGGTCGCCATCTCGGGCGGTGGCAGCTCCGCCGTGCCGGAGATCTCCGGCGCCCCCGGGCTGACCTTCGAGGCGCTGGGCGGCGGCAGCCACACGGCACAGGCCACGCTGTCCGCCGGCGCTCGCATCGTCATCCAGCGCGAGGGGCGCGAGCTGGTCGCCTGGAACCTCGCCGTCCAGGCCGACGCGCCGCCGATCGCCGCTTTCACCGAGGTGCCTGCCCGCTCCCCACGCGGCCTCGCGCTGCGCGTGCCTTGGCGCACCGAGGACGACTGGGGCGTCGTCGCCCTGCGCGCCGAGTTCCGCCTCGCCGCCCGGCCGGACGCCGCGCCCATCACCCTCGACATGACGCTGCCCTCCGCCGCGCCGAAGCAGGCGCGCGGGCTGGCCCAGCCGGACCTCTCGGCGCATCCCTGGGCCGGGCTTCCCGTCGTGCTCCAGCTCATCGCGCGCGACGGGGCCGGACAGGAAGGCACCTCCGAGGAAGCGCAGACCACCCTGCCGGAGCGCAGCTTCAACCACCCGGTCGCGCGCGCCATGATCGACGTGCGCAAGGCGCTCTCGCTGAACCCGGCCGCCCGCGGCCCCGCCATGCGCGAGCTGGAGCGGCTGACCAACGAGCCCGAGGCGTTCGAGCATGATTCCGGCACGCTGCTGGCGCTGCGCACCACGCGCGGCCAGCTCCAGCGCGACCGCCGGCCCGAGGCGATCGCCGAGGTGCAGGAACTCCTGTGGGAAGCCGCCCTCGCCCTCGAGGAAGGCCGCGACAGCCGCACCGCCCGGGCCCTGGCCGAGGCGCAGCGCCAGCTCCGGGACGCGCTGAACGAGGCCGAGCGCAACCCGCAGGACGAGCAGCAGCGCAGCGAGGTGGAGCGCCGGATCGAGGAGCTCCGCGAGGCCATCCGCCGGCACCTGGAAGCCATGGCCGAGCGCCTCCAGCGCGAGAATGCCGAGGCCCTGCCCTACGATCCGCAGCAGCGCATGCTCGACCAGCGCGACATGGACCGCCGCACCCGCCGCATGGAGGAGGCCGCGCGCCAGAACCGCATGGAGGATGCCCGTCGCGAACTCTCCGAACTGGAGGAGATGCTGCGCGCCCTGCAGGAGGGCCGGGTCGCCCGCAGCGAGAACCCCGAGCGGCAGCGCCAGCGGGAGCGCAGCCAGCAGCAGATGGGTGCCGTGCAGGACATGGTGCGCCGCCAGGGCGAGATGGTGGACCAGGGGCAGCGCCGCGCCGAGCAGTCGGAGCAGCAGGCCGCCCAGCAGCGTCGCCAGCAGCAGCAATCGCCCTGGAATCGCCAGCAGCCCGGCCCCGAGCAGCAGCAGGCCGAGCGCGAGGCGCAGCAGGGCGCCCAGGCCGATGCCCGGCGCCAGCGCGCGCTGCGACGGGCGCTCGGCGAGCTCATGCAGCAGCAGGGCGACCTGACCGGCGAGGTCCCCGAAGCCCTCGGCCGCGCGGACCAGGCGATGCGCGAGGCCCAGGAAGCCCTCGGCAACGGCACCGACGCCCGGCCGCACCAGCAGGAGGCCATGCGCCGCCTCCAGGAAGGCGGCCGCCAGATGGCCCAGCAGATGCAGCGCCAGTTCGGCCAGGGTCAGGGCGAGGGGGAAGGCGAGGGCGACGAGGACAGCCCCGGCGACATGGAGATGGGCGGCGAAGGGCCGGACGGTCAGCAGCAGCTCGGCGAGGGGCGTGACCCGCTGGGCCGCCGCGGCCGCGAGAACACCGGCAATGCCGACAACGGCAGCGACACCCGCGTGCCGGAAGAGGCGGAACTGCTCCGCACGCGGCGCCTTCAGGAGGAGCTACGCCGGCGCGGCGCCGAGCGCGAGCGGCCATCGGAAGAGCTGGAATACATCGATCGGCTGCTGCGCCGGTTCTGATCAGGTTGCGAGGGGCCTGGCGGCATCTCGGATCCCGGAGCTGATGCCTGATTGCTCGATCAGGCCGGCGCCATCTCCGGCTGCCGTTCGTGCTGCCGGCGCTGCCTGGCCAACAGGAAGACCATGATCGCGAGCTGCACCAGGTTGAAGGCGATCCCGGCCCACCAGGCAGCCGCGTAGAAGCCGACGCGGTCGAAGATCGCGCCGGCCAGCCAGGCCCCGAAGGCCATGCCGCCCAGGCTTGCGAAGAACATCAGCGGCACGCGCCAGCTCGCCTCGGCAGCGGGGAAGAGCGAGCGCACCGCCATCACATAGGCCGGCACGATTCCGCCGAAGCCAAGCCCATAAGCCGCCGCGACGAAGAACAGCCCCGCCTCGTCCTGCGTCGCGAGGAAGCCCAGCATCCCCGCCACCTGCGCGATCGAGCCGAGGAACACCGTCCACAGCCCGCCGATCCGGTCCGACAGCCAGCCCCAGAACTGCCGCGCCACGAAGGCGCTCAGCAGCAGGACGGACAGCATCGAGGCCCCGCGCGCGGCGGAGATGCCGAGGTCGCCGCAGAAGGCCACCAGATGCGCGGCCGGCATGGCCATGGGCACGCAGCAGAGGAAGGAGCAGGCCGCGATCAGGAACATCGCCATGTTCGGCGCCATGCCGAGCACACGTCCGCCGGCGACGGTCCGGATCGTTCCCGGCCCAAACCGGGGCGTCGGCGCCGGCCGCAGCACCAGCGCGGCGACGGTCAGCACGACGCAGGCCGCCAGGATCCCATAGGCCTGCATCGTCCGCTGCCAGCCGAAGGCCGCGATGGCGCGCTCGAACAGGAAGGGCCAGACGAAGCCTGCGATATACTGGCCCGAGGAGACCAGCGCGAGCGCCGTGCCGCGCCGCCGGTCGAACCAGAGCGAGACATAGGCGAACATCGGTGGGAACAGCGCGCCGTTTCCGAAGATCCCGACGCCGATCCCGATCCCCGCCAGCAGCGACCAGGACTGCCCGAGCGAGGCCAGGAACAGCCCCGCGCCGATCGCGATCCCGCCCATCATGGCGACCCGCCGCTGCCCGATCCGCGCCGCCAGCAGCCCGCAGACCACGCCGCCGATCCCGCTGCCCATATAGGCGACCGAAGTCGCCAGCGAGGGCAGCGAGCGCCCGCCGCCAAGCGTTTCCGCAATGGGCACCAGCCCCACCACCACGACGAGCGGCGCGCCCGCGGCCATGGCGAGCATGGCCATGGCCGCGAAGGCGATGATCCAGGATTGGCGCGTCTCGACGCTGGCCTCTCCGGCGGCGTCCGGCATGTGATGGTTTCCCCCGCCCCAGTCTCGGCGGAAGGCGCTCAGCCGTCCAGGCCTGCCAGGTAGGCGGGAAAGGCGGGCATGCCGTCGATTTCAGGCACGCCGATGCCGGTCACGATCCTCAGCACCCGGCAGCCGGCGGCCAGGCCGGCCGCGGCGCCGGTGGCGCTGTCCTCCACCACAAGGCAGTCCTCCGGCCGCACACCGCAATCCTGGGCCGCGGCGAGATAGAGGTCGGGCGCGGGCTTGGGCTGCTCGACATCCTCGAAGCTGAAGATCCGGCCCTCGAAGTAATGCGCGAAGCCGAGCACGCGCATCTTCACCGCCAGCTCGCCACGCGAGGAGTTGGAGCAGAGGGCCATGGGAAGGCCGGCCGCCTTCACGGCCATCAGCGCCGCTTCCGCGCCGGGAATGGGACGCAGGCCGGTGGACAGGCCGACCTCGATGCGGCGGCCGAGTTCCTTCGACCACCCTTCCGGCAGCTTGCCGATGCGGGCCTCGATCTTCGGCTCCATGTCGGGCAGCGCCATGCCGAGGAATTCATGCTCCGCCTCGTGCGCGGTCATGCGCCAGCCGAGGGCTGTCAACGCCTCCGCGACGACGCCATTGGCCACGCCTTCACTGTCGGCCAGCACGCCGTCGCAGTCGAACAGGACCGCCCGAATGGAGGAGATCTTCATGCGGCCTTCGCGAGCAGCGCGTGGGCCTTGGCATGCGGGCAGTCCGTATACTCGCGCGGGCATTGCCGGGCGCCGGCGAAGCTGCAGAGCGTGCGCGCCGAATGCTGCGTGCGCCGCGTGAGGTCCGCCAGCGCCGCGATGAAACCCGCGTCGGAATTCTGGGCCGGCACACGGAAATAGCCGGGAATCCCGTGCTTCTCGGCGACATGCCGATATTCCACATCCAGCTCCACCAGCGTCTCGGAATGCTCGGAGACGAAGGCGATGGGGCAGATCAGCACCGCCACCTTCTCCTCCGCGGCCCTGATGACCTCGGCTTCGGTCGAGGGTCCGATCCACTTTTGGGGCGTCACGCGGGATTGGTAGCAGACGATGCGGTCCAGGCCGGGCATGTCCAGGGCGGCCATCACGGCGGCCATCGTCTGCTCGACCTGCCACTGATAGGGATCGCCGGCGTTGATGATCCGCTCCGGCAGCCCGTGGGCGGAGAAAAGCACGCGCAGCTTCACATCTTCGGGCAGTTCCGCCCGCGCTTGCGCATAGGCTTCCTCCACCAGCCGCGCCGTCGCCTGCGCGAAGCCGGAATCCGAGTGGAAGCAGCAGAGCGTGGAGGTGGGCAATGAAAGCCCGATCTCCGCGCAGGCCTCGTTCCACGCGGTGATGGAGCTTCCCGTCGTGGTCGAGGAGAACTGCGGGTAGAGCGGAATCAGCAGGATTTCATCCGCACCCCATTGCTTCACCGCGCGGGCTGCCTCGTCGGAAAACGGGTGCCAGTAGCGCATCGCGACGAAGCACCGGTATTCGGTGCCCGGCTCCTTCGCGTTCAGTACGGCTTCCAGGGCGCGCGCCTGCTCGTCCGTCAGCTCACGCAGCGGCGACTTGCCACCGATGATGGCGTAGTTCTCCTGCGCGGCCCTGGCCCGCTTCCAGGCGATCAGCCGACCCAGCAGAGGCCGAACGAAAGCCGGCACCCGCAGGATCGCCGGATCGGTGAAGAGGTTGACCAGGAAGGGCCGCACCGCCTCGGGCGCGTCGGGCCCGCCGAGGTTGAACAGAACCACCGCCACGCGCTGCGTCATCTGGAAATCCTGACCATACGGGGGACATACCCGCTATCTCAGCGCGTTCAAGCCGCCCGCAGAAGCTTCATCAAGGCCGAAACGTGTTCGGGCGGCGTGGGCTGCTCCACGCCATGACCGAGGTTGAAGATGAAAGGCCGCCCCTTCACCGCCGCCAGGATGCCCTCGGCCTGGCGCTGGAGGGCCTCGCCGCCGGCCAGCAGGGCCTCCGGGTCCAGATTGCCCTGAAGGGCCGTGGTGGCCGGGATATGGGCCACGGCCCAGGCGGGATCCATCGCCGTGTCCATCCCCACCGCCTGCACACCCGTGGCCGCCGCGTATTCGGCCAGCATGGGGCCGGCCAGCCTGGGAAAGCCGATGACCGGGATGTCCGGCCGCGCCGCCTTCAGGGCCGCACGGAGCCGCTTCGTGGGGGCGATCACCCATTCCCGGAAGGCGCTCGGCGGCAATTGG
>JAQGHZ010000552.1 GCA_028291485.1 Rubritepida sp.
GCCAGGTGACGCGCCAGGTCTGCGGCCCGCTCGGCGCCAGGTTCACCGCGCCGGCATAGGCCGCGCCGTCGGCGCCGCGGCCCTCCACGGCATAGGCCCCCGCGCGCTGGGCCGCGGCGGGCAGGGCGGGGAGGACGAGGCACAGGACGGCCAGGCACGGGGTGATCAGGGCGCTGCGCAGCATGGGTGTGTCTCCTCGTTCGTTCTTCGGGCGACCGCATGTTCATCGCCGAAACTCCGCTCGCGCAAGCGCGACGGCTTGCAGCCGGGCGGGGTGAACGACATCTTCATCTCCGAAGACGTCCGGACCCTGTTGCCATGATCTCGCTCCCGGCTCCCAAGCCCGAAATCCTCGCCCGCCGCGACACGATCCTCGCGGACCTGGCCCGCCTCCTCCCGGAGGATGCGGTGATCGGTGAGCCGCTGCGCCTGCGCCCCTACGAGACGGACGGCCTCGCCGCTTATCGCCAGATCCCGCTCGCCGTCGTGCTGCCGCGGACGACCGAAGAAGTCGCCGCCGTCCTGCGCTACTGCAACGCCAACGGCATCCGCGTCGTGCCGCGCGGCGCCGGCACCTCGCTCTCCGGGGGGGCGCTGCCGCTGGCCGATGCCGTGGTGATCGGCCTCATGCGCATGAACGTGATCCGCGAGATCAACTACGAGGACCGCTACGCCATCGTCGGCGCCGGCGTGACCAATATCGGCATCACCAACGCCGTCGCGGATGACGGCTTCTTCTATGCGCCCGACCCGTCGAGCCAGCTCGCCTGCATGATTGGCGGCAATGTGATGATGAACTCGGGCGGCGCGCATTGCCTGAAATACGGCGTGACGGCGAACAATCTGCTGGGCCTGACCTTCGTCACCATCGAGGGCGAGGTCATCGAGATCGGCGGCCGCCACCTGGACTCGGCCGGCTACGACTGGCTCGGCCTCATCACCGGCAGCGAGGGCCAGCTCGGCATGGTGACCGAGGTCACCGTCCGCATCCTCCGCGGCCCCGAGGGCGCGCGCGCCATGCTGGCGGCCTTCTCCAGCGTGGAGGTCGCGGGCGCGGCGGTGGACGCCATCATCGGCTCGGGCATCATTCCCGTGGCGCTGGAGTTCATGGACCGTCCCTGCATCCACGCGTGCGAGGCCTTCGCCCATGCCGGCTATCCGCTGGACGCCGAGGCCATGCTCATCATCGAGGTCGAGGGCAGCATCGCCGAGCAGGACATGCTGCTGGACCGCATCCGCGGCATCTGCGCGCGGTTCGAGCCGACCAGCATGAAAGTGGCCGAGAGCGCCGATCAGTCGGCCGCCATCTGGAAGGGCCGCAAGGGCGCCTTCGGGGCGGTGGGCCGCATCAGCCCGGACTACCTCTGCATGGACGGCACCATCCCGACCGGCGAGCTGCCGCATGTGCTGAAGCGCATCAGCGAGATGTCGGTGCAATACGGGCTGCAGGTGGCGAATGTCTTCCACGCGGGCGACGGCAACCTGCACCCGCTCATCATGTTCGACGCCAACGACGCCGACAGCTTTCGCCGGGCCGAGGCCTTCGGCGCCGACATCCTGACCCTCTGCGTCGAGGTCGGCGGCTGCCTCACCGGCGAGCACGGCGTGGGCGTGGAGAAGCGCGACCTGATGACCAAGCAGTTCACCGGCGCCGAACTCAGCCTGCAGCGCGCGGTGAAGTCCGCCTTCGACCCCGAATGGCTGCTGAACACGGCCAAAGTCTTCCCCCTCGAAGACAACCCGAAGATCGCGGCGTGAGCACCTTCTCACCGGACACTGAAGAGGCGCTGGCCGGCGAGGTCGCGCGTGCCCATGCGGCGCGCGAGCCGCTCGCCATCGAGGGCCACGGCACCAAGCGCGCCATGCTGCGGCCGGTCCAGGCCGCGCATACGCTCTCGACGCGCAACCTGACCGGCATCACGCTCTATCGCCCCACCGAGCTGATGATCCGCGCCCGCGCCGGCACGCCCATCCCCGAGATCGAGGCCGCGCTCGCCGAGAACGGCCAGCAGCTCATCGCCGAGCCGCCCGACCTGCGCGCGCTCTTCGGCACCGAGGAGCCGGCGACGCTGGGCGGCGTGGTCTCCACCAACCTCTCCGGCCCGCGCCGCATCATGTGGGGCGCGATGCGCGACCATGTGCTCGGCATTCGCGCCGTGGCCGGCGATGGCGAGATCTTCCGGTCCGGCGGGCGAGTGCTGAAGAACGTCACCGGCCTCGATCTCTGCAAGCTGCTGAGCGGCGCCCACGGCACCCTCGGCGTGCTGACCGAGGTGGCGCTGAAGGTGCTGCCGGCGGGCGAGGCCACGGGGACGCTCTCGATCCGCGTCAAGGACGTGGCCTCCGGCGCGGCCGCGCTGAGCGCCGCGCTGGGCTCGCCCTATGGCGTCAGCGGCGCGGCGCTGCTGCTGGAGGCGGATGGGATCACCGCCCTCGCGCGCATCGAGGATTTCGCCGAGAGCGTGACCTATCGCCTCGGCCGGCTGCGCGAGGAGCTGGCCGCGCATGGCGAGGCCAGGCTGGTCGAGGATCCGCGCCCCCTCTGGCGCTCCATCCGCGATGCCGAACCGCTGGGCGCCGCGCCGGAGGACGCCGTCTGGCGTATTTCCGTCGCACCCTCGCAGGCCGCGCAGGTGGTGGCGTCTCTGCAGGGCGCCTTTGCCGCGAAGCTGATGCTCGACTGGGGGGGCGGCCTGATCTGGATCGCCGGTCCCGCCACCACCCAGGCCCATGGCGCGGTGATGCAGGCGGCCGCCGCGGCCGGGGGCTCCTTCACCCTCTTCCGCGCGCCCGCGGCGCTGGCCACCGGCGTCCCCGTCCTGCCGGAGGAGCCGCTGCCGCTCGCCGCCATCGCACGGCGGGTGAAGGCGGTGCTGGACCCGGCCGGCGTGCTCAATCCGGGTCGGATGCGGGCCTAGACCATGATGCGTGACGCTTTAGCTTCATGCCTCGGGGGCGTAACATCCCCCCGCCATTGGAGACGGGATCGATGCGCCCCAGCCGCCGCGCCCTGCTCGGAGCGACCCTCGCCGCGCCCGCCTACGCGCAGGCCCCGGCCTGGCCGACGCGGCCCGTGCGCCTGGTGGTCCCCTTCGCCGGCGGCGGCAGCAGCGACCTGACGGCCCGGCTGCTTTCGGCGAAGCTCACCGGCCTTCTCGGCCAGCCCTTCGTCGTGGAGAACCGCGCCGGCGGCGGCAGCACGACGGGCACGGACTACGTGGCGAAGTCCGCGCCCAATGGCGAGGTCTTCCTGCAGGGCGGCCTGACGCCCATGGCGCTGGCGGTCGGCATCTACCGCAACCTTCCCTATGACCCGCTGCGGGATTTTACCGCCATCGCGCCGACGGCCTTCGTGCCGCTCGCCATCGCCATCAACGCGCAGGTTCCTGCGCGCGACGCCCGGGAGTTCATCACCCTGCTGCGTGCCAACCCGAACCGCTACTTCTTCGGCAGCGCGGGCATCGGCAGCTCGGGCCATATCTGCTCCTCCAACTTCCTCACGCAGATCGGGGCGCGGGCCGAGCATGTTCCCTTCCGCGGCGGCGCCGAGCTCTACCTCGCGCTGCAGAAGGGCGAGGTGTCCTTCGCGACGGATGCGCCGCTGGTCTTCAAGCCCATGCAGGAGGCCGGGCAGGTCCGCATCATCTTCGTCGCGACCGAGAGCCGCGTGCCCGCGCTGCCGGAGGTGCCGACGGCGCGCGAGATCGGGCTGGAGAATTTCCGCGGCCACTCCTGGTACGGCATCTACGCGCCGGCCGGCACGCCGCGGCCCATCATCGACCGCTTCGCCGCCGCTATCGACGAGGCGCTGGGCGATCCCAACATCCAGGCGCGCTTCGAGGAGATGGGCACGCCCGTCATGCGCGGCTGGACGCCCGCCCGCTTCAACGATTACCTCAGGGACGAGATCGCCTTCTGGGTGCCGCTGGTGCGTGCCTCCGGCGCCCAAGTGAACTAAACGTGGTGAACTGAGGAAACGGATGCAAACGACCTTCACCGCCGAGCAGCTGCGCGATCCGGACACCGCGGAGAGCAACCGCATCCTCCGCACCTGCGTGCATTGCGGCATGTGCACCGCGACCTGCCCGACCTTCCTCCTCCTCGGCGACGAGCTGGATTCCCCGCGCGGGCGCATCTACCTCATCAAGGACATGCTGGAGAGCGGCCGGCCGGCCTCGGAGCTCGAGGTGCGGCATGTGGACCGCTGCCTCTCGTGCCTCTCCTGCATGACGACCTGCCCTTCGGGCGTGAACTACATGCACCTGGTCGACCACGCGCGGACCTATATCGAGGAGACCTACACCCGCCCCTGGCCCGAGCAGTGGCTGCGCGCCGTGCTGGCCCGCGTGCTGCCGAGCCCGAAGCTGTTCCGCCTCTCGCTGAAGGCCGCCGCGCTCGCGCGTCCGCTGGAGGGTCTGATCCCTGGCAACACCATGCTGGCGCAGCGCCTCCGCGCGATGCTGAAGCTCGCGCCTTCGTCGCTGCCCGCTGATAACCCCGTGCAGGAGCCGCAGGTCCATCGCGCCGAGGGCCAGCGGCGCGGCCGTGTCGGCCTGCTCACCGGCTGTGCGCAGAAGGTGCTGAACCCGGAGATCAACGCGTCCACCATCCGCCTGCTGACGCGCATGGGCATCGAGGTGGTGATCACGCCCGGCCAGGGCTGCTGCGGCGCGCTGACGCACCACATGGGCCATCACGAACGCGCCATGGCCGCGGCGCGCGCCAACATCCACGCCTGGAGCGCGGAGATCGCGGGGCAGGGGCTGGATGCGATCGTGGTGAATGCCTCGGGTTGCGGCACCACGCTCAAGGATTACGGCTTCATGTTCCGCGAGGAGCCGGATGCCGAGGACGCCGCTGTGATCTCCGCGCTGGCGATGGACATCACCGAGGTCCTGGAGAAATTCGCCTATGCGCCGACGCGGGAGAAGCCCGGGCTGACTGTCGCCTACCACTCCGCCTGCTCCCTGCAGCACGGCCAGAAGATCACGGCGCTGCCGAAGCAGCTGCTCACGCGCGCCGGCTTTCGCGTGAAGGAGCCGGCCGAGGGCCATATCTGCTGCGGCAGCGCGGGCAGCTACAACATCCTGCAGCCGGCCATCGCCGGGCAGCTGCGGTCGCGCAAGCTGGAAAACATCCGCCGCACCGAGGCGGATGTGATCGCCGCCGGCAATATCGGCTGCATGACGCAACTCGCCGGCGATGTGATGCCGGTCGTGCACACGGTGCAACTGCTGGACTGGATGGCGGGCGGGCCGAGGCCATCCTCCCTCGACGCTACCGCCTGAATCATTCTATTGCCCGAACAACGTCTTCCGTGAGTGAACGAACATGCATCGCCGAACCCTGCTCGCCGCGCCCGCGCTGCTGACGCTGCCCGCTCATGCGCAGTCCAACTTCCCCGAGCGCCCGATCAACGTCGTCGTCGGCTTCCTGGCCGGCGGCTCCACCGACATCGCCGCGCGGCTGCTCATCGACCGGATGGCGCCGCATCTCTCGCCCAATGCCCGCATGGTCATCGACAACCGGACGGGCGCCGGCGGCTCGATCGGCGCGGAATACGTCACGCGGCAGCCGCCCGACGGCTATACCCTCGCCGTGCAGTCGGCCTCCAGCCAGGGCACCAACCCCGCGGCCTTGCCCGATACCGTGCGCTACGATGCCGTGGCGGATTTCTCGCACATTGCCATCCTCGGCGGCGGGCCGATGCTGATCATCGTGCCGGGCTCCAGCCCGCACCACACCCTCGCCGAACTGGTGAATGCGGCGAAGTCCGGCTCGGCGCCGCCGCTCTGGGCCAGCTCCGGCACGGGCGGCATTGGCCACCTGACCGGCTCGCTCTTCGCCCATCGCGCCGGATTCCGCGCGGAATACGTGCCCTATCGCGGCGGCGCGGCGGTGCTGGAGGCCATGCGCAAGGCCGAGATCGACTTCTCGTCCGAGGTCCTGGCCTCGGCCTATCCGCATGTCCGCGACGGCAGTTCGCGCCCGCTGGCGGTGACCTCGCTGACGCGCCATCCCCTGCTGCCGGAGGTGCCGACCATGCAGGAATGCGGCTTCAACGGCTTTGAGATCGTGACCTGGAATCTCGTGCAGGGGCCCAAGGGCATCCCGGAGCCTCTCGTCGCCCGGCTCAACAGGGCCGCCATGGATGCTCTCGCCGAGCCCACCCTGCGCCGCAGGCTGGCGGAGGCGGGCGTCGATCCGGCCGACCCCTCGACGCCGGAGAGCACGCGGGCCTTCGCCGCCTCCGAGCTGGAGAAGTTCCGGTCGATCGTTCGGGAAACCGGTCTCACCATGGGGCGCGGGTGAGGGCCTGATCGCGGCGGACGCCGGACTCCGCCGCAACTTCGCTTGCTTCGGGGCGCACGCGGGCGGAAAATCCGGTATGCGCCGCATTCTGCTCGCCTTGCTCCTCCTCGCCCCCGCCGCCCTTGCCCAGACAGGACCGCAGACGGGTGCCCCGAACC
>JAQGHZ010000553.1 GCA_028291485.1 Rubritepida sp.
CCCCGCGAGGAGCGTCCGGCGCGCGAGGATCGCCCCCGCCGCGACGACCGCCCGCGCGGACGTGGCCGCGACGAGGCGCCTCGTGAGGCTTCGGCTCGTGAGGCCCCCGTCCGCGAAGCGCCGGTCCGTGAGGAATTCCGGGCCCGGGAGGAACGCCCTCGCCGCGAAGAGTACCGCCGCGAAGAGTTCCGTGCGCGCGACGACCGCTCGCGCGGCCGTGACCGCGACGACATGGGCCCCTCGGTCGTCGGCTTCGGCGACAGCGTGCCGGCCTTCATGCTGGTGCCGATCCGCGCCAAGCGGGATGTGCGGGAGACCGTCGAGGTCGCCGAGGATACGGACGCCGCGGCGTAAGAACGAGCGAGGGGCGCTGCCCCTCCTCTTTCTTTTAGCGACCACCACCAGGTCGTCTCCGGCAGCACTGTGCACGACCAACGACCGTTGATCAGTGGCGAGGGCGCCGGCGCGACCTTTCCCCGGGAACGGCCACGGTGTGGCCTCCCCAGAGGCCTCGGCGCGCTTTCCGAACATGCCCGCCGATCAGCGGGTCCCATTCGCGCAGGCGTCGCGAGTTCCGGCGTCATGGCATAAGTTCCAGACTGCCTGCTCCGCGGCACTGGCGGAGCCTGGCGCCACAGGATCGCCCTCACAGAGGGCGAATCAGAGATCCTCGCAGTGGGGGGATCGTCACGAGTCCCTCAAATAACAAACCCGTATTGTTCACCCGGCCAGCCTGTCCGGAGGCGAGCCACCGGCGAGCGGGCTTTTTCCTGCGCCCCCGCCGTCATGCCCCTTCCGTCGGCAACCGTGTTGCCTTGGGACGGTTAGCATTCAGGCCTGACCGATGCCCGGTCACGCCGGAAGGATGCACGACTCTTGGCTGGAGCCATCCCACCCCGAACCCTCTATTACCTTCATCATCTCCTGGCTGGCCCCATCGACCGGTGGCCTGAGGATTTCGCACGGATCGCGGCGCTCGGGTTTGATGGCGTGGTGCTGGCGCCCGTCTTCGAGACGGGCCGCGACAACTCGGTCTTCCTGACGGCCGACCATCGACATCTCCACAGCGCTCTGGGGGGCGGTGACGCGCTGGCGGCCCTTCGCGGGATCGCCGACATGGCCCGGATGGCCGGCCTCTCCCTCCTGCTGGATCTCACGACCGATCGTGTCGACACGGACGCAGTCGTCCTGCGCGACCATGCCGCCTGGCGGCTTCACGACCCGCGGGCCGGCCTGCCGCCCGATCCGCGTCGCGCGATAGAGCAAGGCGCATTGCTCCCCACCCCCGCGCCCGGCGACCTGCGCTTGTGGTGGCTGGAACGCCTGACCGAATGGATGCAGGCAGGCGTGGCCGGCTTCCGCTGCCTGGATCCATCGGCAGGCGGCACCTTCTGGAACGAGTTGATCCGCAGCCTGCGACAAGCCCACCCGGCCGCCGTCTTCATCGCCTGGACGCAGGGCCGCAGCATCGCCGAAGTGGCGGATCTCGTCGGCTGCGGCTTCGATCTCGCGGCCTCGTCGCTGCCATGGTGGGACTATGAATCGCCCTGGTGGGGCGAGGAGGCGGCACGGCTATCCCGCGTGGCCCCCCTCCTGGCCATGCCCGAGGCACCCTTCGCGCGGCGTCTCGCCGCGGGCTTCTCCAGCCCGGCCCTGGCTGAGCGCGCCGCGGAACGGGCGCTCCGCTTCTCCGCCCTCACCGGAGCCGCATGGCTGCTGCCCATGGGCTTCGAGTTCGGCGACCTGCATCGCATGGGGCACGGCGCCGGTCAGGCCGCGACCTTCGCCGAGTTGCGCCGCAACCCTCGGCTGGATCTCCAGAGGGCCGTCCGGGACGCGAATGTGGACCGCAAGCTGCGTTTCGCCGCAGCCACGCCCGAGCCTCCGCTGCTGCTGTCCGGGCCGAGGGCGTCCGTGGCTGTGGTCCTGCAGCCCGCGGAAGGGCGCCTGGTCCTGGCCAATCCCTCGCTCTCGCGCCCGGTGCTCGTCTCCGCGGCACAGGTGGTCGGCATGCTGCCCAGGCCCGGCGCCCTGCCCGCCAACAGCACGGACCCGGCGGGCCGGATTGCCCTGGCGCCTGGCGGGGTGCTCGGCCTCACGGTCCAGGATACGAAGCCGGTCGTGCTGAAGCCGGAACCCGGCGCGCGCAGCGCCAAGGCCTTCGCGGAATCGCCGCGCATCGCCATCGAGGCCATTCGTCCCATCGTGGATGCCGGCCGCTTCCCGGTGAAGCGGGCCGTCGGCCAGCCCGTCACCGTGACGGCCGATGTCTTCACCGACGGCGCGACGAAACTGGCCGTGCGCCTGTTCTGGCGACCCTCCGACGAGACGGCCTGGCGCGAAGTGCCGATGCGGCAGACGCTCAACGATATCCACACCGCAACTTTCGTGCCGGACCGCGTGGGCCGTCACCTCTACACGGTCTGCGCCTGGGTCGATTTCTACGCGGCCTTCCTGGACGAGATCACCAAGAAGCAGGCCGCCGGCGTGGAGATTGCGCTGGAGCGGCGTGAGGGCATGGCGCTGCTGGAAGCGGCGAAGTCCAACCTGCCGCGAGGCGAGGCGGCCGAGATCAATGCCCTCCTCAAGGCGCTGCCCCGCGCCGATGCCGCAGGCGCCGTCGAGCTGTTCGGCATGCCCCGCGTCGTCTCGCTGATGACGAAGGCGGATCGGCACCCGTTCCAGGTGATCCAGGAGCCGCCGCTGCAACTGGATGTCGAGCGCCGCGCCGCCGGCTTCGCCGCCTGGTACGAGATCTTCCCGCGCTCGCAGAGCGGCAATGCGAACCGCCACGGCACCTTCGACGACGTCATCGCGCAGCTGCCGCGCGTGCGCGAGATGGGCTTCGACGTGCTCTACTTCCCGCCCATCCACCCCATCGGGAAGAAGAACCGCAAGGGCCGCAACAACACCCTGACGCCGGGCCCCAACGATCCCGGCAGCCCCTATGCCATCGGCTCGAAAGCCGGCGGCCATGACGCGCTGCATCCCGAGCTCGGCACGCTGGACGACTTCCGCCGCCTCGTCGCCGCCGCCTCGAAGGAGGGGCTGGAGCTGGCGCTCGACTTCGCGATCCAGTGCTCGCCGGACCATCCCTGGCTCAAGCAGCATCCCGACTGGTTCACCTGGCGGCCGGACGGCTCCATCCGCTACGCCGAGAACCCGCCGAAGAAGTACGAGGACATCGTCAACGTCGACTTCTACGCGAAGGGTGCCGTGCCCGACCTCTGGGTGGCGCTGCGCGATGTCGTGCTCTTCTGGGCGAAAGAGGGCGTGAAGCTCTTCCGCGTCGACAACCCGCACACCAAGCCGCTGCCCTTCTGGGAATGGATGATCGCCGAGGTGCGCGCGCGCGACCCCGATTGCATCTTCCTCTCGGAGGCCTTCACGCGCCCCAAGGTGATGTACCGGCTGGCCAAGGTCGGCTTCTCGCAGTCCTACACCTACTTCACCTGGCGCAACGAGGCCTGGGAGCTGGGCGAGTACATGACGGAGCTGAACCGGGCGCCCGTCTCGGAATTCTTCCGCCCGCATTTCTTCGTGAACACGCCGGACATCAACCCGGTCTTCCTGCAGCAGTCCGGCCGGCCCGGGCACCTGATCCGCGCGGCACTGGCGGCGACGCTCTCGGGCCTGTGGGGCGTCTACAACGGCTTCGAGCTCTGCGAGGCGCGGCCCGAGAAGCCGGGCAAGGAGGAGTATCTCGACAGCGAGAAATACGAGATCCGCGTCTGGGACCACGACCGCCCCGGCAATATCAAGGCCGAGATCACCACGCTGAACGCATTGCGGCGGCAGAACCCCGCGATGCACACGCATCTGGGCACGACCATCCTCGCCTCGGGACACGAGGGCATCCTGCTTTTCGTCAAGGCGACGCCGGATCTGTCGAATGTCGTGCTGGTCGCGGTGTCGATGAATCCCTACCGGCCGCTGGAGACGCATATCGAGCTGCCGCAGGCCGCCATGGGCCTGGGCTACGGCGCGGCGCTGCTCGCCGAAAACCTCATCCAGGGCGGCGAGGAACGATGGGAGGGCTCCCACCGATACCTCCGCCTCGATCCCCAGGCCCTGCCCTTCGCCATCTGGCGCCTTCGCGCCGCCGACAAGGTCTGATCATGGCTCGCAAGACGACACACACCAAGACGCCGAAGGCAGGCCAGGATCCGCTCTGGTACAAGGACGCGGTCATCTACCAGCTGCACATCAAGTCCTTCTTCGATTCCAACAATGACGGCGTCGGCGACATTCCGGGCCTGCTGCAGAAGCTCGACTACATCGCGGAGCTCGGCGTCGACACGATCTGGATGCTGCCCTTCTACCCCTCGCCCCGGCGCGACGACGGCTACGACATCGCCGAGTACAAGACGGTGCATCCGGAATACGGCACGATGGCCGACGTCCGCCGGCTGATCGCCGCGGCGCATGAGCGCGGCATCCGCATTATCACCGAGCTCGTCATCAACCACACCTCCGACCAGCACCCGTGGTTCCTGCGCGCGCGCCTCGCGAAAAAGGGTTCGGTCCATCGCGACTTCTACGTCTGGTCCGACGACGACAAGAAGTACGACGGCACGCGGATCATCTTCCTCGACACGGAGAAATCCAACTGGACCTGGGACCCCGTCGCCGGCGCCTATTTCTGGCACCGTTTCTACAGCCACCAGCCCGACCTGAACTTCGACAATCCGCACGTGCTGAAGGAGGTGCTCTCCGTCATGCGTTTCTGGCTGGAGGCCGGCGTGGACGGGCTGCGGCTGGATGCGATTCCTTACCTCATCGAGCGCGACGGCACGAACAACGAGAACCTGCCCGAGACGCATATCGTGCTGAAGAAGATCCGCGCGGAGCTGGATCGGGTGGCCCCCGGCCGCATGCTGCTCGCCGAGGCCAACCAGTGGCCCGAGGACACGCAGCTCTATTTCGGCGACGGCGACGA
>JAQGHZ010000563.1 GCA_028291485.1 Rubritepida sp.
ATCATCTGCAGCGTGATGAAATCCGCCGGCTGCCCGGCCAGCGAGGGGATGTCCTCCGTCTGGCTGCGGCCGTTGTCGCCCTGGCAGGCGACGCAGGTCTGGGCGGCGAGATCGGCACCGCGCCGGGCATCCTGCGCCGGCGCAATTCCAGGAATCGCGGCGGCCAGGACGGCCGCCGCCAGCAGTCTCAGCCGCATCACTGGCGATAGGTGATGCGGTAGATCGCGCCCATCTGCTCGTCCGCGACCAGCAGGGATCCATCGCGCAGCACGTGGACATCCGCCGGACGGCCGAGGAAGCGCTGGTTGGCCTCGTCCAGCAAGCCCGTCATGAACGGCTCGACGCCGGTCACATTGCCCTGCGCGTCGAGCTTCGCCACCACCACGTCATAGCCGCTCAGCCGCTCCCTGTTCCAGGAGCCGCGGCGGGCGATGAAGATCTGGTTGCGGTACGCCTCGGGGAACATCGTCCCGGTGTAGAAGCGCATGCCGAGCGGCGCGACGTGGCCGCCCAGCAGGGCGGAGGGCTGCGCGAATTCGCTGCAATTGCGCCCGGCATTCTCCTGCGGATCGGCCCAGTTGCCGACGCAGAACGGATAGCCGTGGTCCTCGCCGGTGCGGCGGACGCGGACGAGCGTGTCGTTCGGCGTGTCGTTGCCGGCCCAATCGCGGCCGTGATTGGTGGCCCAGAGCTCACGCGTCACGGGGTGATGCGCCATGCCGACGCTGTTGCGCACGCCGCGCGATTCGATCCGCCGATCGCTGCCATCAGGGTTAAACGAGACCAGCAGCGCGAAGCGGTCGCGATCGATGCTGCAAATATTGCAGTTCGCTCCGACGTTCGTATAGATCCGGCCATCCGGTCCGAGCGTCGCGACCTTCCAGAAATGGTTGCCGCCATGATCCGCCTCGTTCGGAAAGCCGAAGGCCTCCGTCAGCTCCACCGGCGCAGGGACGTTGTCGAGATTGGCCTCGATGTTGTCGAAGCGCAGCACGCGGTTGAGCGCGAGGACGAAGAGGTTGTTGCCCACCATCACGATGCCGTTGGGGTTGTTCAGGCCCTGCGCGATGACGCGCGTGCGAGTCGTGCCATCGGGGTTGCGGCTGATGGCGTAGACGCGCCCGATCACGCGGCTGCCGACGAAGACGGTGCCGTTCGGGCCTTCCGCCATCGCGCGCGCACCTGGGATGCCAGAGGCGAAAACCGCGGCCGAGAAGCCCTCCGGCAAGCGAAGCGCGGCGACGGGCAGCCGGTCGGGCGGCGTCACCGTCAAGGTCGGCCCGTGCGGAGCGAGGGTGGAGCCCTCGGGGCGGCCCACGGCCCATCCCGGGACGGCGGGTGCCGGCTGTTGCGAGAAGGCCGGTCCGGCGATCAGCACCGCGGCCATGCCGAGCAGAAGGCGTCTCATGGTCATGATTTCTCTCCCTGCTGCCCTTTGGGCATTGCCGGGATGGAATGACGAAACCAAACTGGTTGCAAGTCCGTATTGCGACAGCCATGCGCCTGTCAGGAGAATTCGCGGTACCTGAACCGGGTCTCGCCGGCTTCGGCCACGGCAGCGGCCAGAAGCCCGTGATCCGGCGAGAGCGCGCAGGCCGGATCGGTCTTCGCGGCGTCGCCGGTCAGCGCGAAGGCCTGGCAGCGGCAGCCGCCCCAATCGCGCTCGGCATGCTCGCAGCCCTGGCAGGGCTTGGGCATCCAGTCGGTGCCGCGAAAGGCGTTGAAGGCGTCGCTGCCGGTCCAGGCCGCTTCCAGCGAGGTGTCGCGGATGTTCGGGAAGACCATGCCGGTGATGGATTTCGCGGCGTGGCAGGGCAGAACCTCACCGGCCGGCGAGACGGCGAGGAATCGTCGCCCCCAGCCGCCCATGCAGGCCTTCGGCCGCGCCGCATGGTAATCCGGCACCACGTAATCGATGACGAGACGGCCACGATGTTTCAAACGTGCCTCGTCCACGATGCGCGTTGCGACGTCGAGCTGCGCGCGCGTCGGCAGCAGCGCGTCGCGGTTGGCCAGCGCCCAGCCGTAATACTGCACATGCGCGACCTCGAGCCGCTGCGCCCCCCAGTCCAGCGCGATGTCGATGAGCGCGGACAGGTTGTGCAGGTTCTGCCGGTGCACGACGGCATTGAGCGTGAGCGGCAGACCCGAAGCGCGGACCAGCGCGGCGGCCTCGCGCTTCTTCGCCTGGGCGCCACGCATCCCGCCGATGCGCTCGGCCCCCGCCTCGTCGGCGTCCTGCACGGAGAGCTGCACATGGTCGAGCCCGGCCTTGACCAGCCGTGCCATCAGCGCCGCATTGAGCAGCACGCCTGATGTGATGAGGTTGCTGTAGAGCCCGGCCTCGCGCGCCGCCGCCGTGATCTCGACGATGTCGCGCCGTGCGGTCGGCTCGCCGCCGGAGAGGTGGAGCTGGAGGCAGCCCAGCGCCGCGGCCTCGCGGAAGACGCGCGCCCATTCGGCGGTTGTCAGCTCCTCCCTGGCGCGCGTCAGCTCGGTCGGATTGGAGCAGTAGGAGCAGCGCAGCGGGCAGCGATGCGTGAGCTCCGCGAGCAGGGCCAGCGGCGGCTCGATCGCGCTCATTCCCGTAGCGCTCCCTTGGCGATGAGGTCGCGCAGCATTTCCCCGACGTCGGCGCCGATCTCCTCGGCGGGCGCGGCGAACTTCTCCGCGAGCAGTGTCACGATCGCGGCTTCGTCGCGCGCGCCGTCCACGAGCCGGAGCACTTCCAGCGCGGTCTCGTCGGGGATGAACATGCGTTCCGGTGCCATGACGATCCAACGCGCCCGGGCCTTGTCCTCATGCAGGCGGACACCGGGCGCGAATTTCGGGGTCACGGCCGGTAAGCGCCAGGCGGCGGCAGCGCCGGCTCCACATAGGCGAAATGCAGCGCGTCGAGCTGCGCCCAGAGCAGGTCGCATTTGAAGCGCAACGCGGCCAGGCAGAGCTCCTGCTTCTCGCGTGTATCGGCATGCTGCTTCACGTAGCCGAGCGCGAAATCCACATCCTGCGGCGCCTGGGTGAGGCGCGGCGTGAAATAGGCCAGCGTCGCCTCGCTCACGAAGTCGTAGCCACCAAGCATGCCGGCGACGCGCTCCTGGATGATGTTCGGCGAGAACATCTCGGTCAGCGAGGAGGCGATGGCCTCCAGCACGCTGCGCTCGCGCACGAAATGGACGTAGGCGTCGACGGCGTAGCGCGTGCCGGGCAGCAGGCCCTCCAGCGAGACGACGTAGTCGCGATCGATGCCGAGGCTGTCGGTCAGCACCAGCCAGCGCTCGACGCCGCCGGGCTTGGAGCCGTCGCCATCATGGTCCTCGATGCGGCGGCGCCATTCGCGGCGCAGGTCGGTCGTGGGCAGGCGGGCGAGGAGCGAGGCATCCTTCGCGGGGATGCTGGCCTGAGAGTAGTAGCGGTTCAGCGCCCAGGCCTGGACCTGCGGCTTGGTCAGCTTCCCCGTGTGCAGCAGCCGGTGGAACGGGTGCAGGATATGGTAGCGCTCGGCGCCGATGGCGCGGAGCTCCGCTTCCAGCCGATCCGGAGTCAGCGGCGCCTCTTTTCCTTGGTGCGGCTTCGCCGCGGCACCTATTGCGCGGAGTTCCGCTTCCAGTTCCTCGGGGCTGACGGGCTTCACAGGGTGATCTCCATCCCGTCCTCGGCGACGTCCCAGCCTTGCGCGGCGAGATGCGCGCGCTCGGGGCTGTCGTCCAGCAGGGCCGGGTTCGTGTTGTTGAGATGGACATAGATGCGCCGCGCGACACCCAGCCCCTCGAAAGCTTCCAGCGAGCCGCCCTCGCCCGTGATCGGCATGTGGCCCATGCGCCGCCCGGTCTTGGGGCCGGCGCCGGCCGCGATCATTTCGTCATCGGTGAAGAGCGTGCCGTCGAACATCACGCAGGCCGCGCCGCGCAGGCGATCCGACAGCGCCGCCGTCATCATCGCGCAGCCGGGGATGTAGTGCAGCGTGGCGCCGCCCGCCGAGATCGCGAGGCCGACCGCCTCGCCGTCCTCGGCCAGGCCCGGATCCTCGCCGGTCTCGGCGAAGAGCGGGAGCTTTCCCGGCACGGGATAGGCCTCGAATTGCAGGCCGGGCACGGGGGCGAAGGGGGTGTCCAGCGCCATCTCCCCGCGCGTCACGAAATCGGGATTCAGTGCCCGGAAGATGGGATTTTCGTCCAGAACCGCCAGCCCAGGCGCCGCGGCGAACAAACGAAAGGGCTGGCGCTCGCGCATCGTGAGCAGCCCGGCCAGCGTGTCGACCTCGGCCCCCGTCAGCACCACGGCGGCGATGGGCGAGTTGCGAAGGGTTCCATGGCGGGGATGAAGCGCTGGCGTGGCGGCGATCTGCTGGCGCAGGTCGGGCGAGGCGTTCACCACCACCCAACGTTCGCCATCCGCGCTGACGGCCAGCGACGCCTGGCTCCGCGGTTTGGCCGCGGGGTCGCCGGCGCGCGCGCGCCGGCAGCCGGCGCCAGCCGAGTTCCATTGCGGGTAGCCGCCACCGGCCCCCGCGCCCAGCACGATCGCGCGCAACATTAGGAAAGGCCCGGGCTTAACGCCCGGGCAGAACCTCAGCCGATCTCGGCGCAGGCGTAGCTGTTGATCTCGAGCGCCAGGGACACTTCGACGATACGGGGCTTTTTCCAGGCCATGATGATACCTCCCGATGGGGCCGGCGGATCGCCGACCCAATGAACATGGCGGCATTGCCAGGATCCATCAAGAACCATGATCGCTGGACGCGGTTAAGGATTACGCTCTAAGCCCCCCGCCTGATCTTCAGGAGAACTGCCATGGCCTATCGGGTCGCGATCGTGGGTGCCTCCGGCGCGGTGGGGCGCGAGCTGCTGAAGATCCTTGCCGAGCGGAAATTCCCCGTCTCGGAGGTGATCGCCCTCGCCTCCTTCCGTTCCGTCGGCCAGGAGGTGAGCTTCGGCGACGACACGGTCCTGAAGATGCGCAACCTCGAGACCTACGACTTCACCGGCACCGACATCGCGCTCTTCAGCCCCGGCGCCGCCGTCTCGGCCATCCACGCGCCGCGCGCCGCCGAGCAGGGCTGCGTGGTCATCGACAATACGAGCCAGTTCCGCATGGATCCCGGCGTGCCGCTGGTGGTGCCCGAGGTGAACCCGCAGGCCCTCGCCCGCTTCCGCAAGCGCAACATCATCGCCAACCCCAACTGCAGCACCATCCAGATGGTCGTAGCGCTGAAGCCGCTGCACGACATCGCGAAGGTGAAGCGCGTCGTGGTCTCCACCTACCAATCCGTCTCGGGTGCGGGGAAGGAGGGCATGGACGAGCTCTTCAACCAGACCAAGGGCAGCTTCGTGCACGACATGCCGACGCTGGAGCAGTTCACCAAGCCCATCGCCTTCAACGTCATCCCCCACATCGACAGCTTCATGGAGGACGGCGCCACGAAGGAGGAGTGGAAGATGTCGGTCGAGACGCGGAAGATCCTGGATCCCGACATCCAGGTCGTCGCCACCTGCGTGCGCGTGCCGGTCTTCATCGGCCATGCCGAGGCGATCCATGTCGAGTTCGAGAACCCGATCACCGTGGCGCAGGCGACCGCCGCGCTGAAGAAGGCGCCGGGCGTCTCCGTCTTCGACAAGCGCGAGGACGCCGGCTACATCACGCCCCTCGACGCGGCCGGCGACGACGAGGTCTTCGTCTCGCGCCTGCGCAAGGACCCGACCGTGCCGCACGGGCTGGCCTTCTGGTGCGTCGCCGACAATCTGCGCAAGGGCGCGGCGCTCAACGCCGTGCAGATCGCCGAGGAGCTGCACCGCCAGGGCCTCCTGGCGAAGCAGACGGCCTGAGGGCAAAGGGATCACGACGGCCGAAAGCTCCCCCGCCGCGCCTCCCGCCGGCCTGCGGGAGTTCTGGCGCGGCCTGGGGCGTTGGTCGCCCTCCCCCGCCGTGCGGGCCTCGCTTCTCGCCCACGGCGCGGGCGCGGCCCTCCTGGCCGGCGCGCCCCAGCTCTGGCCGCAGGTGCTCGGCGCGCTGGCCCTGAACCACGCGGTGCTGACCTGCGGCATGCACCCGCGCAGCGCGATGCTCGGCCGCAATCTGACACGCCTGCCCGCGGGGCACGGCGCCTGCGTGGCGCTGACCTTCGATGACGGTCCCGACCCCGAGGTCACGCCACAGGTCCTGGACCTGCTCGACGCCCACGGCGCCAAGGCCAGCTTCTTCGTCCTCGGCTCCCGCGCCGAGCGGCATCCCGCCTTGCTGCGCGAGATGCTGGGCCGCGGCCATGGCGTCGAGAACCACACGCACGACCATCCCTTCGGCTTCGCCTGCATGGGCCCGGTGGCCCAGTGGCGCGAGGTCCGCCGGGCCCAGGAGGCCATCGCCGCCGCCTGCGGCCAGGCGCCGCGCTACTTCCGCGCGCCGATGGGCCTGCGCAACCCGCTGCTCGATCCTGCGCTGGCGGCCGAGCAGCTCAGCCTCGTCTCCTGGACGCGGCGCGGCCTGGACACCCGGCCGGGGCCGCCCGAACAGGTGCTCGCGCGCCTCACGGGTGGGCTGGCCGCCGGCGACATCCTGCTGATGCATGACGGCTCGACGGTCCGCGGCAGGGGCGCGCGCAGCACTGGCAGGCGCCCCCCGGTGCTGGACGTGCTGCCCGGCCTGCTGCACCGGATCAGCGCGCTGGGCCTTACGGCGATCGCGCTCCCGCCGCCCGGCGACGCCTGAGCAGCCAAGGCAGCCGCCACAGCAGGCCGAGCATCAGCCGGATGTGCATGAAGGTCAGCAAGGCATTGTCCCGGCCATAGCGGAAATGCGAGACGCCGCCCTCCTCCGGCCGGAGGTAGCGCACCGGCGCGCTCAGGTTCACCGGCCGGACGCCGGCCCAGCACAGCCGCACCGCCGCCTCGGGGTCGAAGTCGAAGCGGCGCATCCAGGCATTCCGCCCCATGATCCGGACCAGGGGCCCGATGGGATAGACGCGGAAGCCGAACAGCGAATCGCCGATGCCCAGGCCCAGCGTCTCCAGATCCGCCCACCAGTTGGAGATTTTCCGGCCCCGCACGCGCAGGAGCGGCGCGTCCACCCCGAAGGCCGGGACGCCGAGGATCATCGCGTCCGGCGCCGCCATGGCCGCTTCCATGAAGGCGGGGATCGTCCCGGCGGGATGCTGTCCGTCGGCATCCATGGTCAGCGCATGGGTAAAGCCTTCCGCCATCGCCGCCCGCAGCCCGTGCAGCACGGCCGCGCCCTTGCCGGAATTGCGCGGCAGGGCGAGCACGCGCAGGCCGGGATCGCCGGCGGCCGCCTCGCGCACCGGGGCGTCGCTGCCGTCGGTGCTGCCGTCCACCACGACCCACACGACCGGCCATGCCGCGCGCGCCTCGCGCACCGTCTCGATGAGCTTCGCCCCGCTGTCATAGCTGGGGATGAGCACCAGGGCCTTGGGATCCGGCATCAGGGCGCGGTCCGCAGAGGTGGAATCACCGAAAGCAAGGTCCTCGACCAGGATGCATCCCCTTGGATCATGGTTCAGGCGGCCGCCAGCTCGGCGCGGAAATACGCCTCCAGCCGCTCCACGAAGGCCTGCGGATCGGCGCCGACCTCGAAGCGCTGCCCCAGCCGGACCCGGAACACCAGCGGCAGGACGGGCGGGCGCAGCAGCGGCCAGGATTTGGAGAGGTAGGGGTTGTCGGCCTCGATCAGCACCGTCTGCACCGGCGCCCCGGCCGCCTTGGCCATGACCGCGAAGCTGCGGTGCATCGGGTCGACCGGCGGGGCCGTGGTGCGGGAGCCCTCGGGAAAGATCATGAGCTGGCTGCCCTTGCGGAGGGCCTCCGCCGCGTCGCGGATCATGGCCAGCGGCGCGTCGTTGCGCACATAGCCCGCCAGCCGGATGCCGCCGCCGAGGAAGGGGCTGTCCCACAGCGCGGCCTTGGTGATGCACACCACCCGCGGCAGCCGCGAGATCAGCAGCACGGCATCGAGCATGGTGGGATGATTGGCGGCGATGACCAGGCCCGGCTCCCCCCGCAGGGCATCCAGGACCTGCAGGTCGGCCCGGAGCACCCCGGTCGTCCGCATGACCCAGAGCGCCCACCGGAAGCCGTAGCAGATGCCGAGCTGGCCGACCCGCTGGCCGCGCCATCTTGCGCTCCCTCGGGACAGCAGCGGATAGGCCAGCGAGGCCGGCAGGCTCCAGACGAGGCAGCTGATCCCGAAGACGGCCAGGCAGAAGTAGAAGGCCACGCGGAAGTAGAGCGCGGTCAGGAGGCCCTGCCGCTTGCGCTCATACCGTTCGGCCGCTCCGCCTGATGGTGTCGTCTCGTCCATCTTGTTTCGTTTCGAAGCCGTGTGGTTGGAGCATCGCCCAGGTTCCGACGCCCGGGCGCTGCCCCTTTGCGGATGGTGGCGGCAGCGGCCCATGGTATCGTCCGCGGGGTCGGCTCGGAAAGAGACGACGAAATGAAGGTGTGGACGCTTGAAGGGCTTGACCAGAATTTCCGAGGCCGGCGCGCCGCACGCCCCGCTGCTCGACTACTACCATGCGCCGCAGGCCCGGGCCGGCTTCGTCCGCGACCTCTTCGACCGCACCGCGCATTCCTACGACCGGATCAACGGCGTCCTCTCCTTCGGCAGCGGCGGCTGGTATCGCCGCAAGGCGCTGCAGCGTGCGGGCCTGAAGCCGGGGGACCGCATGCTCGACGTCGCGGCCGGCACCGGCCTCGTGGCGCGCGAGGGGCTGGCCATCCTGGGCCGGCCCGCCGACGTGATCGGCCTCGACCTCAGCCTCGGCATGCTGGGCGAGGCGCGGCGGGCGCTGCCCATCCCCCTGATCCAGTCCCGGGCGGAGGAACTGCCGCTTGCCGATGCCAGCGTGGATTTCGTCAGCATGGGCTACGCGCTGCGGCACGTGACCGACCTAGGCCTGCTCTTCGCCGAATTCCGGCGCGTGCTGCGCCCCGGCGGCCGGGTGCTGGTGATGGAGATCGCCCGGCCGGAAAGCCGCCTCGGCTACGCGCTGGTGAAGGCCTATGTCGGGCGGGTCGTGCCCGCGCTCAGCCGACTGCTGGGTCAGGATTCCCGCACCCTGATGCGCTACTACTGGGACACGATCGACGCCTGCGTCCCGCCCGCGGAGATCCTGCGGCAGCTGGGCGAGGCGGGGCTCCAGGACGTGGCCTGCGACACCCAGCTCGGCGCCTTCCGCGCCTATATGGCACGGCGCGCGTGACGGCCGCCGCCGTGCCGGAGCTGCGCCCGCTCGTGGCCCGCGTGGTGGGTCGCTACGCCGGCGCCTCGCGCTACGCCCGCGGCTTCGTCCAGGGCAAGCTCCTGACCGATCCCGCCACATCAGCGGTCCTGCGGCTGGCGGCGGAAGCCGGCGGATTCGGCCAGGTGGCGGACCTCGGCTGCGGCCGGGGGCAGGTCGGGCTCGGTCTTTTGCTCGCCGGCCTGGCGGAGAGCGTCGCGGGCCTCGATCTCGATGCCGGCAAGATCCGCGACGCGAATCGGGCGGCGGAGGGTCTGCCGGCCCGCTTCGAGGCGGCCGACCTCGGCCTCGCGCCGGTCCCGCCTTGCGACACCGTGCTGATCTTCGACGTGCTGCTGCAGATGCCCGTCGCCGCCCAGCTCGATCTCGTGGCCCGGATGGGCGAGGCAGCGCGACGGCGCGTGGTGATCCGCGCCTTCGACCCCGATTGCGGCTGGCGCGCCCGGCTGGGCAGCGCCATGGAGGAGGCCGGCCGTCGCCTGCGCCGCGACGGCTCGGATTTCCGTCCCCTGCCGATCGAGCGGATCGCCGAGCCGCTGCGCCGGCACGGATTCGTCACGCGGGTGCAGCCCTGCTGGGGCTGGACTCCGCT